>JADFKH010000117.1 GCA_022565025.1 Pseudomonadota bacterium | reverse complement strand
ATATCGTGGCGTCGACAGGCGGCCATGTACAGGCCCACATTCCCCAACAGGTAAAAAGCCTGGTCAAACCCCTCATCGGTATTGCCTTCAGCCAGCAGGTCAATGATGTAGCTGCGACCCTCCTCAACCAGTGTTTGCTTGATGCTGTGGTCGACTTTCCCGGTCTCAGCGCGGTCCTCCTGGGCGAAATACAGGTCCTCGAGTTCCGTATTGATCTCCACGAAACTGCTGCGAATCCACTGGTCGAACGCTGCTACAAACTGATTCATGATTTACTTGCCTCCGGCAAATTGACCGGTAATGGTGGCCTGGAAGATGAGGGGAAGTATCTTTGCGTTTGCCGCGGCCCTGCCCAGCTGGTTCTGCTCAAACCTGCTCCAGGGCCTGGTCCAAAGCGGCAATCAGGTCTTCAACATCTTCCAGGCCCACTGACAATCTGATCAGGCCATCGATGATCCCGACACGATCTCTTTCCGCCTTTTCCACATCGGCATGGGTCATGGTTACCGGGTGGGTAATCAGGGATTCAACGGAGCCCAGGTTTTCCGCCAGGCTCCACAGCTCGATGTTGTCCATCAACCTTTTGCCGGCATCCAGCCCACCCTTGACTTCAAACCAGGCCATGGCGCCAAACCCGCTGGCCTGGCGGCGGGCGAGTTCGTGCTGCGGGAAGGACTTGAGGCCCGGGTAGCGCACCTGTTCCACTTTCGGATGCGCTTCGAGATACTCTGCAACCGCCATCGCGTTGGCAGACTGATGGTCCATCCGGATGGACAGTGTTTTGCAGCCCTGCAGCGTCAGCCAGGCCACCTGCGGTGACATGATGCTACCGGTGCTGTTTTGAATGAAACGAACCGCTTCGGATTGCTCGGTAGTTTTACTGATCACCGCGCCACCCACCGTTGCATTGTGGCCGTCCATGTACTTGGTGGTGCTGTGAATGGAGACATCGGCACCCAGCTCCAGCGGCCGCTGGTAATACGGCGTCAAGAATGTGTTATCCACCGCGTGAACTGCGCTGGCTTTTTGGGCAATTGCAGAAATCGCTGCAATATCCGAGCATTTCATGGTCGGGTTGGCTGGTGTTTCGGTCAATATCAGGCGTGTATTATCACGCACCGCAGCCGTGACCTCGTCGGGCTTCGCGGTGTCGGCGAAAGTGAACTCGACGCCAAAGCGGCTCAGTACCTTGGTGCACAGGCGGTAAGTACCGCCATAGGCAACGTCCGAAATGATTGCGTGGTCGCCGGCGCTCAGAAAGGCCAGCATCACGCCCTGCACCGCCGCCATTCCGGTGCCAAAACAAACGCAGTCCACGCCACCTTCCAGGTCATTCAGTTTGAGCTCAAGCGCACGCACCGTCGGGTTGCCGGAGCGGGAATACGAGTAGCCCTTGGACAGGTATTCATCGACCGAAGGCTGAACGTAAGTGGTCGTCTGGTAGATCGGTGTCAGGATAGACCCGGTTTGGGGATCAGGGGTGACGCCGGCGTGAATCTGTCTTGTAGTAAAACCCATATTTTTATCCTCCCAAAGCGCGGGTCTGAGTGTGTTCTGAATCTTACCGAAGCCATGATACACGCAACAATCTGTTTTGCTTTGCGCTCATGTTCAATTCATTGTTCAGCCTTGATTTGTGATCTCAGGCCCAGTGGATCATCCTCATCGACACCGTTCATGAAGCGTTTACGACGATCGAGACTGGTGAGCTGGTAAACCAGGCCCAGCCAATTATTGATGATCGCCTTGCCGGTATCACCCCAGGTATTGTCCACCAGGGCTGTCAGCTCGGTCTCGGGAAATTCCGGCATCGCCTGCCCGCGCTGACGGGCTTGTAGTGCCTTGCTTAGAAACTTATCGGCAATGTCACACGCCACGGAAGAAAAATAATTTTCCGGAAAAGGTGGCGCTTCTTCCAGTTCACCGCCGAGAAAGCGTAGCACTTCCCTTTTGTATTCTTTCAGCAGGCTGTTGCCATCGTATTCGGGATGCCCCTGGAAAAAAACATGGCTGAACAGGTCAGCATCGACTGCCAGGTGAACGCCGGCTTCGGGGCTCTCAGCCAGCACCACCAGGCCCGCCTGTGCACAATGAGCGCGCGTGATGGCATTCCAGCGGGAATGCGGCGCATCGAAACGCGTATTGATGCCCCTGATCAACGGATGCGAGGGGTGATGGACGCGGTGGCTGTAGACGCCCCATTTCTTATCCGGCAAAGGCTTGCGTTCAATGTTATAGAAGTGTTTTAGCAGTGCGTGCGTTGCCAGACAGGAACACAAGGTAGAGGCGACGTTGGCAGAGGCCCACTTCACCACTTCAATCAACGGCTCCCAGAATCGTTCCTGGTCGAGCGAAGGCTGGGTGACGTTGGCGCCGGTAATAATCAGCGCATCCAGGCCGGATTCCTGTAGTTCTTCAAAGCTGGAATAGTATTTCCGGATATGCTCCTTGCCCTGTTCGTTACGTGACAGTTCCGGCAGGGAAAACGGGTAAACATAGAACTGTGCAATCTGGTTGCAGGCGCCCACCATGCGGATGAACTGCTGCTCCGTGGCCGCAAGCGCGGCATCCGGCATCATGTTCAACAGCCCGATGTGCAACTCGCGGATGTCCTGCCCGAGGGCGCGGTTCAGTGGAAGCACTTGCTGGCCCTGTTCCCTCAGGCGGGCAAATGTTGGCAGGTCAGAATGAGCAACCAAAGGCATGAATGTCAGATGCTCTTGTCACATGGCGAGCGCAAAATACTAAGTGAATTGGTCAAGAATCGCAATCGAATGCTTGGCTGCCAACGCGAAGCTCATGCATTACGGGTGTTGGTTGCACAGGCTCTGAATTTCTCAGGAATCATGATGATGATTGTCGAATTTAGGTACTATGTCCTGCATCGTGTTCAAGGGCCAAAGCATGTGGGCAAAATAAACAAGACAGCTGAAGAATGGAAAGCCATGTTAAGCGCAGAACAGTACCGGGTGACAAGAGAATCCGGTACCGAGGCGCCTTTCAGTGGGGAGTATGATCAATTCCAGGATGAGGGGCGGTATCTTTGCGTTTGCTGTGGCCATGCCCTGTTTGACTCACAGAGCAAGTTCATTGCCGGTTGCGGCTGGCCTAGCTTTCATTCGGAACTGAGCGAGGCCAATATCGTGCAACGGCCCGATTCCAGCCAAGGCGGTGGCCGGATTGAATTGCTGTGCAGAAACTGCGATGCACATCTCGGGCATATTTTCCCCGACGGACCACCGCCAACCGGCATGAGATATTGTATCAATTCGGCCTCGCTGGTGTTTGAGCCAGATGGAGATCAGGCTTGAGGAGGTTTTTGCCACCGCGATATAAGGACCGGCACAGACGGATCCGGAATCCAATGGGCGTCTTTTGAATATGAATAATGAATCTCGTCTTCAACCTTTCCATCTGGCGATTCCGGTTAACAGTTTGACCGATGCCAGGGCATTCTACGGTGACCTGCTAGGCTGCACCGAGGGACGTAGCAATGCGTTCTGGGTAGATTTCAATTTCTTCGGTCATCAGTTGGTCGTATACCTTGACAAGAGGAATGACAGGAACACCACCGCCCTGGAGAGTCCCGTCGACGGGCACGGCGTGCCCGTCCCGCATTTTGGTCTGGTGATGGAGATGGATGACTGGGCCGCGTTTCGCGACCGCTTACAAGCCGCAGCTGTACAATTCGTGATCGAACCTACCATTCGATTCAAGGGGCAAGTGGGGGAGCAGGCGACCCTGTTTTTCCGTGACCCGGCAGGGAACAACCTCGAGATCAAGGCATTTGCCAGTCCGGATCAGCTGTTTGCGAAGTGAAGGGGAATGCGGCCTCATGATTAAAGTATTCGAAAATTTTGACTTCAGCCGCGTCGGGCAAATGCAGTCCCTGCTGGAATCTCACGACATCAAGACTTTCATCAAGAACCAGTATGGCTCATCCGTCATGGGTGAGGTGCCTTTCGTGGAGGTCGTTCCCGAGCTCTATGTCCTGGCGGAAAAGGATCTTGCACGTGCGAAGCAGTTGCTGCAGCTCGACCTGCCGGTAGAGGAGCCGGATGAAGACTGGGTTTGCGCTGAATGCGGGGTGGATATTGAAGGCACCTTTGAAAGATGCTGGAAGTGTGGTACCGGGCGAGAGTAGGTCCAGGCCCGCATATTGCACGAAGGTGATTGCCCTGCTGGTCGAATATCTACATTTTGATTAAAAGGGTTTATACGGCTCGAGGCCGTGCTGCCGGCGTCGAGCTGAAGGCCCAAATCTGAAACAGCACTAGGTATAGTGTTTCAGGGAGTTTTTAGCGGCTAAGCTTATCAGCGGCAAGGTCAGTGTTTATCGCCTTCTAAACGCAGTTTGACGGCGGTCAGGTCAATGTTGAACCAACGAATGTCTCGTCCTCAAACTATTGAATATTTTACCCTCGTGAAATTGCAGTATTCATTTAGTATCTGATTGCGTTGGCATATGTATTCACAAACACCCAAGCTCACTCGACTTCGCTATTTGCTATACAACAAGCCCTCCACCGCCAGTTGATCATCCATCTGTTCACCACACCACTTGCTTATCGTAGTCTCGGGCGTGATGTGGATGCCTGATGCGGCATGGGCGGTATGCAGTGCAATAACGTTCCCGCGGGAATGTGTTGCCCCGTTATCGGGCATGACCTGCCCGTTGGGATTCGTAAACCGGACCGGACCGCCAACCTCTATTGCAACGCCGAAACAACCTTCACAGAATTCACTGCTAGGTCACATTAGGCGCGCTCCCGAAAGAAGGCTTAGCGGTCATCCCCCCGCAGGCGTTGGACTTCCTCCTGCAGCCTGGCTGCTGTGACTTCCTGTGGTGGGATCGGGGTTCCGATTCTCAGTTCGATCTTGGCCCACAATTTGTAAGGCCTTCGTTTTAACAAGGGGTCGCGGCGGCTGAACAGGGAACCCCATAAATGGCACAGGGCGACCGGAACGACGGCTACGGGTTTTTCGCCGATGATCTTGTCGATGCCCGACTTGAACGGCTGGATGTTGCCGTCGTGGGTAATGCCGCCTTCGGGGAATATGCCCAGCACGTCACCGCAGTCCAGCACCTGGTGAATACGGCGGTAGGCCTGGTCCAGGATTTCCGGGTGTTCTGCACGGCTGGCAATGGGGATGGCCTTGCCGGTGCGGAATATGAAGTTCAATACCGGGATGCGGAAGATTTTGTAATACATCACGAAATTCACCGGGCGGCGGATGATTCCCCCGATGATCAGCGGGTCGGCGAAACTGACGTGATTGCTGGCCACGATCACTGGGCCTTCGGCGGGGATATTGTCGATACCTTTCACACTGACACGGTAGATTGTGTGGATGAGCATCCACACCAGGAACCGCATCAGGAACTCGGGTACCACCGTAAAGATGTAAATCGCGACGACTGCGTTCAATATCGCCGTCATCAGGAACAGCTCGGGAATCGAAAAGCCTGCAGGACCCAGCAACAGCATGGCCATCACCGCGGCGGTCACCATGAACAGGGCGTTGAGGATGTTAAGACCGGCGATCACGCGTGAGCGGTGCTCAGGAGATGCCCGCTGTTGCACCAGGGCATAGAGTGGAACGATGTAGAAACCACCGAATATACCAATCAGCAGTAAGTCCGCACTAATCCGCCAGTTGGCGCCATTGGAGAGGAAATCCAGCGCACTGACATCGATGCCGGGGCTGGCCGGCGAGGCGAAGTACAGGTCCAGGCCGAACAGGGTGAGTCCGATGGCGCCAAAAGGAACCAGTCCGATTTCGACCTGCTTGCCGGACAGCCGCTCACACAGGAGGGAACCCGTGCTGATGCCCATGATGAAAAGGGCCAGCAGCGTTGACATCAGGTTTTCATCCCCGCCGATCACATTCTGGCTGTAGGCTGGAATCTGGACCAGGAAAATCGCGCCGAAAAACCAGAACCAGGAAATGCCCAGCACGCTGTTCAAGACCGTGCGGTTTTCATTGAGGAACTTCAGATTGCGGACCGTCTCGGTAAAGATGTTCCAGTTGATTTTCAGCCCGGGGCTCATGGCTTCTGCCACCGGGATGTTCACACTGAAGCGGTAACCGGCAACGGCGACCAGCAGGCAGGCAGCGCTTACCCAATAAGGCCAGCCCGCTTCGATTCCAGCCAACTGGGGTCCGGCGATGGTGCCGGCGAGTATGGCCACGAAGGTACCCATTTCAATCAGTGCATTACCGCCAATCAGTTCTTCCCTGGCCAGGACCTGGGGCAGGATGCCGTACTTGATCGGTCCAAAAATGGTGGATTGCAGGCCCAGCAGGAACAGCACGAACAACAGCAGGGGCAGGCTGTTGATCCAAAAAGCCAGGGTGGCCAGCAGCATGATGACGATCTCGAACAGCTTGATCCGGCGAATCTGAATGGATTTTTCAAACTTATCGGCAAACTGCCCGAACAGAGCGGAAAAAAGGAAAAACGGCAGGATAAAAACCATGGCGCTGAGGTTGACCACCTGGTTGGTATTCAAACCGGCTATCTGGCTGCCTTTGAAGACCAGCAGCGCCGCCAGTGCATTCTTGAAAATATTGTCGTTGAACGCGCCCAGGCCCTGGGTGATGAAAAACGGCATGAACCGCCGCTGGCCGAACAGGCTGAATTGTGAGTGGTCCGACACCTAGTAAGAAGTACTAGCGGTCAGGCGAAGCTGGTCAGCACACCTGCGATGGTCGCGGTCATCATGGTGGCCAGCGTACCGCCCAGGACAGCTGTCAGGCCCAGCCGCGCTATGTCTGAACGGCGCTCTGGAGCCAGCCCGCCGATACCGCCAATCTGGATGGCAATGGAAGAGAAATTGGCGAATCCACACAGTGCATAGGTTGAAATCAGCAAGGCTTTTGGCGTCAGGCTGTCCTGGATCTGATTGAGGTGGGCGTAGGCCACGAATTCATTGGTGATGACCTTTTCGCCAATCAGCCCGCCTACGGTTATCGCGTCCTGCCAGGGTATACCGATGATCCAGGCCAGTGGCGAGAGGAGATAGCCGAGGATCATCGACAGGCTTAGCGGCTGACCGGCGATGGCCTCGAGCCCCGTGATCTGGCCAATCCAGCCAATGGGGTAATTGATCATTGCGATCAGGGCGACAAAAGCCAACAGCATGCCACCGACATTGAGCGCCAACTTGACGCCGACCCCTGCACCGTTTGCGGCCGCCTCGATGACATTGGTAGCGGTTTTTTCAACGTGTAGTGATACCGTGCCCCGAGTCACGGATTCTTCTATTTCCGGTTTGAGCAACTTTGCAATCACAATGGTGGCTGGCGCAGCCATGATGCTGGCTGCAAGCAGGTGCTTGGCGTAAAAGATCCGGGCCACCTCATCGGCGCCACCCAGCATGGTGATGTAAGCAGCCAGCACTCCGCCGGCAATCGTGGCCATTCCACCCACCATCATCGTGAGCAACTCCGACTCGGTCATGCGGCTGATGTAGGGACGGACAACCAGCGGAGCCTCGGTTTGGCCAACAAAAACATTGGCTGCTACGGAAAGTGATTCGGAGCCGCTGATGCGCATAACTTTCAGCATTACCCAGGCCATTGCCTGCACAAATTTCTGCATCACTCCCAGGTGGTACAAGACCGCCATCAACGATGCGAAAAAGATGATGGTTGGCAGCACCTGGAAAGCAAAGATAAAACCCAGATTGGAAGGATCGGCAAGCGACCCAAAAATGAAGGAGGACCCTTCCATGGCAAAGCTGATAACA
This sequence comes from Pseudomonadota bacterium, assembly GCA_022565025.1. Lineage (GTDB taxonomy): Bacteria > Pseudomonadota > Gammaproteobacteria > Xanthomonadales > SZUA-36 > JAJRRA01. Next base: position 934 of record JADFKH010000117.1, on the reverse strand, counting down.
GTCACAAAAATGCGGCTCAGGCCTTCAAAAAATCGCCTTCCCCCGGGAACAAGAATAACCAGGGTCGCAAAAAACAGTTGTAATCCGACACCCGAGGCCACCAGTTTCCAGTCCACTTCCTTGCGGTTGGAGGAAAAACCAAAAGCAATGCTGAGCAGTATCACCAACCCAAGAATTCCAAAAGCAATCGTGCCAATCATGAAGCGCTCTCCACAGTATCTATTTGTCTAATCATTCCCGGAGCAATGTATCGACTTTGAACCCTGCTGGCAAATGCAAGATTTAATTCCGCTAACCCGCATATCGCACGAAGGATTCGGGTTTCAGAGTGTAGCTGGCAAAGCAGGTTGAACGATCGCCTGCAGAGTCATAGCTTCAGCTATGGCTCAAAGGGGATCGTTCAAGCTGCAAAGCCAGATGCGCTCTGAACCCGGATAGGACAGACTGTGCTTTTTGTAATGGAGTTATCTCAGCCATAAGTTTATGAATTCGTGAGGTTTTAGGCATTAATTGGTCCGCCTTCGTGCAATATGCGGGCTAAGCACGCTAAAGACGCTAAACATGCGTTAAATCCATACCCGTGCAATCAATGAGAGCGGATTGCGGAGCAGTGGGTTTGGTCGTGTACCGCTTAAAAAAAAAATTGCTCTTTTTAGCGTTCTTGGCGGATAAAAATTCCGCTTCAATCAAATTTTGATATCAGCCCATTTGCGGCCCTTCCATTGCCAGGCGACGCTGATTGCCTGGCCGACGCGATAGAAGCTGTTGATGAGCCAAATGCCAAGCAGGCCGAAGCCGAGCACGTGCCCAAGCAGGAAGGCGAGCGGCAGGAAAAACATCCATTGCCAGATCACGCTGATCCACATGGCGCGTTTGGTGTCGCCGGCGCCAATCAGGGCGGTCATCAGCACCATGCCCATGGTGTCGAAGGAGA
>JADFKH010000116.1 GCA_022565025.1 Pseudomonadota bacterium | reverse complement strand
AACCTGTGACCCCTGCCTTCGGAGGGCAGTACTCTATCCAGCTGAGCTACGGGCGCTGTATATTTTCAGGTCGCGTAGTGTAGCGGTTATGTGCTTGTCGTGTAAACGCCGGGGCGCTTCCGATGAAGGGTTTCAGCGGCTATACTACTGTGCATATTGCAGCACCTGACCGGCTGGTATTTAAATCTAAAGATTCGCTTCAGAGGCACCAATGAGTCAAACAGACGACCACACGCTCATCCGCCGGTTCAGCATCATCGTTGTTGGCCTGGTGTTGCTTACGGTTGTTCTCATTTTCGTGGCACGCAGCTTGCAGTTAGAGCCCGATGTGGATGCCAACCCCAGTAAGCGAGCCTCGGCGGAACAGCGCATTAAACCGGTTGGCGGCGTCCGAGTAGGCGCCCAAGGCGCTGCTGCCCTTGCTGAAGCACAAGCAGCCACCGCCTCTGCACAAAGCGCTGCTGCAGAAATGGACGGCGAACAGGTATACAACGGATCGTGCGTGACCTGCCACGAAGCCGGTGTGGCCGATGCACCCATACCGGGCTCAGACCAGATGGCCCAGCGTCTCATCGAAAAAGGCATGGATACCCTGGTGATGAATGCCATCAACGGCATCAATGTCATGCCGCCACGGGGGGGCAACCCTGGCCTGACAGACGAACAGATCCGCGCCGCCGTTGAATTCATGCTGCCTTAGCCCCGGGCATCCACTTAGCGCGGTGCTTCAAACCACTCTGAAAATCACGGCTGCAATTACGGGCACACTCCTGTGCGCCGGCGTGCTGACACAATGCAAACAATCTGATCTCGGGTCCGCAAGCGGCCTCCTTCGGTGCGATGCTGAAACTACACCAATTGCAACTGTCCAGGGAGACGGATACGCATCAACGATGGTGGGCTCCGACGTCATTATCCGCGGAATAATTACCCGTCTTGAGCCCGGAACAGGATTCTACGTTGAGGAACCGGGTTCCGACGCGTCCCCAACAACTTCCAACGCAATCTTTGTCGAAGACCCGGTTCTTTCCCATGCAGCCAGCCTGGGGCAGATGATAATGATCTCAGGACAAGTTGCCGAGTTGGGCCAAGCAAGGGACACCCTGACCGCATTGACCGAGATTTCCAGCCACCAACTGTGCGACGCCAATATCGATTTGCCGCAAACCCATATGGAACTACCGCTGAACTCCAGGCCGCGCGAAGCAATGGAGAGCATGCGCATTACCCTGGACCAAAACCTGACGGTGAGCGATGTATACAAGCTCCATCGTGGCGAAGTCACGTTGAGCGCGGGGGGGGTTCTGGCTGTACCGACCGAGCACCACCCACCGGGGCCACTTAGCGCAAGTGCAGCGAGGAAAAACCGGCAATTGTCTGTGCGGATCGTGTTACCCGGTTCATCCCGGCCGCTGTTGCGGACCGGATCCATGGTGGATCAAGCCACCGGCATTATGGGGAATAACGGCAAAGGGCAAGTTTTCCTGCTTGAACAGCCGCTGAACAGCGACCGGCCACAGTCAGCCAAACTGAGGCCCCCGGAAAATAACAACATACGACTGGTCAGCTTCAACCTGCTGAATTTTTTCAATGGTGACGGTCGTGGCGGTGGTTTTCCCACCGAGCGCGGCGCAAAAACGTATAACGATTTCCTGGCACAGGCAAACCGCATTCGCTCAGCGATAGCCATCATGAAGCCCCACTTGTTGGCCGTGCAGGAACTCGAAAATGATGGTTTTGGACCGCTAAGTGCCGCCCGGACCCTGGTCAAGCTACTCAATGAATCCGGTCAGGGCAGCTGGTCAGCAATAGAACCCACATCAGCCCGAATCGGCAAGGATGTCATCACGGTCGGGCTTTTTTATCGCAGTGACATCCTGCAACCGGCAGGCCCGGCTCACATTCTCGATGGTGCACCTTTTCGAAAAATCAGCCGCCAACCCCTGGCCCAGCTGTTTCAGGATCATTCGACAGGACAGCGTTTTCTGGTGGCCGTCAACCACTTCAAGTCCAAGGGGAGTTGCCCCAAAACAGGGAAGAATTCAGACCAGCGCGACGGACAGGGCTGCTGGAACCCGGCCCGTGTGGCTGCTGCGAAGGCTGTGACTGGATGGGTGAACGGCCTGGCGGTGAAATCCGGAACGGACCGAATTCTGATCCTTGGAGACATGAATGCCTGGCGCAATGAAGACCCCGTGAGGACATTCAGGAATCAGGGGTTTACAGAACTCGTGGAGCAGATTGCCGGGCTGCCTCAGCACAGTTATGTCTACCAGGGCGAGACTGGCACCTTGGACTATGCCTTTGCTTCTGATGCCCTGCTCCCCTCGGTCAGCCACGTGGAAATCTGGCATATCAATTCCGATTGGCCGCCAAGAATGGAACTGCCCGATCCCTGGTTGAGGTCCTCCGATCATGACCCAGTCGTGGTGGACCTGGATTTCAGCCAGCTGGACACATCCGATTGAACCTGGAGAAACACGCACTCAAAGCTGGCCGAAAAATGGGGTGCAAGCTCGTCCCATATTTCCTCAGCGCGGTGCAGGGGATTAGGCCTTGACAGGCGGGAACCGACTCCACGCAGGCTGTGCAGAATCTCCAATTTTTCACGATAGGCAGCAAACAGGCCGCGCCGGCCGGCATAACTCATGAACTGGCGCAGGCGGTCAGGCAGCAATCGATCGCTTCTTGCCAGTAATGCGTAAATTTCCTGATCGAAATGTTCAAGACTCTGGCTGGAATAATTCTCCCATCGCTTGGCCAGTTCATGGTCGTAGGCCAGGTCAATCACGATTCCACTGTAACGCCGGAACGAAGCCGGAAAATTCTTTCTCAGTTTCACCACCTCTGGCATGGAATCGAAAAACTGATCGGTATGCCGATGTAATTTGATGCCCAGGCGTACATCCCCCGGATAAAAAACCAGCGCCCGTCGCCCTCGCACAAAATCACCCAGCAGCGCACCGAGTCGCAGCCCATCGTCATCCCCGGCGAGTAAAAGATGGGCCAGAAAATTCATGCCCTAGCCTACCAGAAAGCTATCGACCTGCGGTATCATGGTGGACATGACTCAAGCCCGGAAAATCGAAGAAGCAGGGGAATTTCCATCGGAGCACAGTGAATTTCTACTGCGCGGCCCTGCAGGCATGCTCGAGTGCGCCACCGATGTGCCGGAACCGGACTGTGAGCGCCCTGCAACCATCATCATTTGCCACCCACACCCGCTTCATGGCGGCACCATGCATAACAAGGTCGTAACAATCCTCGAACGCTCCACGCGTGAATTGGGGCTGCGAACGGTGCGCTTCAATTTCCGTGGAGTGGGTAAAAGTGAAGGAGAGCACGATGATGGTTATGGCGAAACCGATGACCTCTTCACCGTGGCAGAATGGGTGCGCCATACACGACCGGAAGATTCACTGTGGCTCGGCGGGTTTTCTTTTGGCTCCTACATCACGCTCAAGGCGGCCCTGAACCTCGACATAGGGCAGTTGATTTCTGTCGCCCCGCCAGCCGACCGCTATGCCTTTGATTGCCTGCAGCACCCGGATTGCCCCTGGCTGATTATCCAGGGCGACGAGGATGACGTGGTGAATATCGACAGCGTCCGGGCCTGGGTCGAAAGCATCAAGCCACCGCCGAACTTGGTCGTGATGGAAAAGGCGGGTCACTTTTTTCACCGCCGTCTGATGGACTTGCGCGGATTGTTGAAAAACGGCGTCAGGGATCATCTTCCGGGACTCACTCACGGCCCTGGCTAGATCAAATTCAGTTCTGTGCACCGATCTCCACTGGTCCACTATCAGCAACTGCTAGGCAAGGGTGGCTTCGAACCCGACCCGGAGCAGTTAACGGCAGCAGGGGCGCTGGATGAACTCTGGCACGCTCTGCGCAAGCAGAAACACCCCCGGTTGCTCAACCGGCTGCTCGGAAAAAAGCCGCAGTATGTACGCGGCCTGTACTTGTGGGGCGGCGTAGGTCGAGGCAAGACCTGGCTGATGGACCTGTTTTATGAACAATTGCCGTTGGAGCGGAAACAGCGAGTTCATTTTCACCGCTTCATGCAGCGCATTCACAGCAAGCTGAAAACGCTTGGAAATGTGCAGGACCCCTTGCCACGAATTGCCGAAAGTTGGGCCAGAGAATGCAACATCTTGTGTCTGGATGAATTTTTCGTGTCGGACATCGCAGACGCAATGCTGCTCTCGGGTTTACTGGAAAACCTCTTCTCGCGGGGAGTAACGCTGGTCACGACCTCCAATATAGAACCGGACAGGCTATACAGTAATGGTTTGCAGCGAGCCAGGTTCCTGCCGGCTATCGAACTGATCAAGCAACACACTCGGGTACTCGAACTGGGCGGTGAAACGGATTTCCGCCTGCGCATTCTCGAGCAATCCGAGATATTTCATCACCCGCTGGACAATGCCGCCGACCGGCAAATGACAGCCAGCTTTGACCGTATATCAGCTGCATGCGAACTGGCTCACGATCTGAAAATTAATGGCCGGAATTTTCACGCGCTGCGCAGGGGCGACGGCATTATCTGGTTTAATTTCAAGGAACTGTGTGATAAGCCACGCGGCAGCGCTGACTACAGTGAAATCGCCCGTGCCTTCAACACGGTCATGCTTTCAGACATGCCGCAATTGACGGAAAATGATGCTAGCGTCGCACGCCGATTTATTACCCTGGTGGATGAATTTTACGACCGCAACGTAAAGCTGCTGATTTCGGCAGCGACAACCATCGACGAGTTGTACAGCGGACAAAAACTAGCGTTTGAATACCAGCGCACCGCCAGCCGCCTGACCGAAATGCAGTCACATGAATACCTGGCGCGACCTCACTTACCCTAACGGGGTCCCGGTCCCAGAAAAGAGAAAGGGCCGGTAAGGGGTAAACCGGCCCTTTCATGAGACCTAGTGCAAGGGGAACACCGGTCTCGAATCGGAAATACTGTAAGGGGGAACGGTATCTCCGATTTGATCGATTCTTGGTAGAAAAATTGATTCTTTAGTTTGCCCTTAAAGCAATCATATCCTAGCTGATGCAATTTGGCAAAACACGAATACGATCCCAGCAATATCCTATTATCGTCCGCCTTCGTGCAATATGCGGGCTAACGCTTGTGTCGGCCCGACTTCCTTAAGGACTCAACTGAAAACGTAACCACGTCACCTTGCGGTGTTTTTCGTGGCTGACCTTCGGGTGGACCAAACGCCGTCCCATAAATAATCTCGTAGGTGACCGGATATTTGCCTTCGACCCTGAAAGGCTCATAGGCTTTTTCCAGGGAATCTTTCGCTTCCGCCAAGCTGCTTCTTCCCTGCAGGAGCCCGGAAGTACCTGTAGCCTCCAGTTCACGCACCAGGGAATCGATATCCGGATAGCTCACAGTAATCCGATCTGCATCGATTACGGGTTCCTGAAATCCCGCGGCCATCAGTGCGTCGCCGACCTGAAGAATGTCGACAAATTCCATAGTTTGTGCGGTCCCATCCGCTTGCGCCCAAGCCGCTCTCAATTCCCCCAGCGAAGCCGGGCCAAAACTGCTGAATAACAGCATCCCCCCGGGAGTTAAAACCCGGCGAAATTCGGCAAACAGTGAAACCGGATCGGGGCACCACTGCATTGCCAGGTTGGAGAACAGCAATTCTGAAGATTGATCCGCCAGCGGCAGTGCGGACATATCCGCACACACCGCCCTCAAGCGCCGAAGAATGCCTGACCTGCGCTGCAATTGCACCAACATGGCGTGCGAACTGTCCAGACCAATGACCTGCGCTTTGGTGAACCTTTTCTTGAGACCAGCGCTGGCCTGGCCGGTGCCACAGCCCAGGTCTACGATTCGCTGCGGCGTTAGCCGGTGAAATTCCAGCCGATCCAGCAGCCGTGAAGCCACCTCCTGCTCCCGCGCCGCGTGCCCATCATAAAGACTCGCAAGCCGGTCAAATGTCCGGCGCACAGCGCGGGGATTGAGCAACTTGGCATCCATTGTGATATCGACTCCAGGCGAGTTCCGGTTAGGGTGCCGCTTCGGACTCTCAAGTGCAATATGCGGGTCAATTTCCTGCCTGAATTCAGGGCATTATCTTACAAGGCTTTTCCACCCAGTGACTAGAATTAAAGACCCAGAGCCTGGAAAGGATAATGGTGCAATATGCGGGTTAAGCAGTTGCTGGATCAACTATTACCGCGCCATTGTGTTCTATGTGGTCTGTTCAGCGGCTGTGAAAATCTGTGCCCGCCCTGCGCGGCCGAATTGCCCTATAACACGTGTGCATGCGCCCAGTGCGGCCTGCCGTTGCCAGCCCAGCCGGACAAGATTTGCGGCGCCTGCTTGAAAAAACCGCCGCCGTGGGATGAAACTGTTGCTGGATTGAAATACCAGTTCCCGGTAGACCGGCTTGTGTGCCGTTTTAAATACAACCGCAACCTCGCTTGCGGGCAAGCTTTGGGTAGGATACTGCTGGAGGCCATTCACAACAAGAGCGGGCCGCGACCGCAGGCAATCGTGCCGGTGCCGCTGCATCGCAGTCGCCTGTTTACCAGAACATTCAACCAGGCACTTATGCTGGCACACCAGTTAAGCAAGCCTCTGGAAATCCCGGTGCACCATGCCCTGCTGATACGAACCCGAAGAACCCGGGCCCAGTCCGGTCTGGATTCCTCACAACGGAGAAAAAATGTCAGGGGTGCATTTGCTTGTCACCGGCATGGCCTAAAGCATGTGGCAATTGTTGATGACGTCATGACTACAGGCAGGACACTGGAGGAATGCACCCGGTCATTGAAGCGGGCCGGCGCCGAGTCCGTCACTGCCTGGGTGGCAGCACGTGCGGTATACAAATAACGCAAATAATACCCTAACCCGCATTTGCACCGGCCAGCAGGAAATGGCCCAGAAATCCAAGAACAATCACCAGGCCCACCCAATTGTTGTTCAGGAAAGCCCTGAAGCAGGCATCTCGATCCCGCTTCCGGACACTGAATAGCTGCCGTGCGAAAAGAACCAGGGCAAAGAATACAGCCAGGTACCAGGGCCAAGACAGTCCCAGGAACAATCCCAGGCAGCCCAGTAAGATAATCATCAAACCCATCAGGATGCCGATGATCAGGAGGTCGAACCGCCCGAACAGTATGGCAGTGGACTTGACTCCCACTGCCATGTCATCTTCACGGTCCACCATGGCATACAGCGTGTCATAAATCACCGCCCACACGGTGTTGATTCCCAGCAGCCACCAAGCAGCCCACGGTATTTCCATGATTTGTGCGGCAAACGCCATCGGGATGCCCCAGCCAAAAGCAATGCCAAGCATGACCTGAGGCAGGTGTGTGAACCGCTTGAAAAACGGATAGGTCGCTGCCAGGCCCGCCCCGACAAAGGCCAGCTTGATGGTCAGGGCATTGGTTAGCAGGACCAGAGCAAACGCCAGGATCATGAGTACCACAAAAGCACCGATGGCCTGGCTCAAGCCCAGTTCACCAGCTGCCAGAGGCCGCAAGCGCGTACGTTCAACATGTGGATCGAAGTCGCGGTCCGCAATGTCGTTCATCACGCAACCCGCGGCCCGCATCAACACCACCCCGGCGGTAAATATCAGGCTGTTCTTCAGGGATGGGTGGCCAGCACCCGCCAGCAACAGCGCCCACCAGGTTGGCCATAACAGGAGCAGGATGCCAATCGGCTTGTCAAAGCGCATCAAGCGCCAGTAAGCGTTCCAGTTACCCGTCATCATCTAATTGGCCCAGATCATTTCACGCTATTGTGCCGGGTTCGGCCGGGAGCGCAAGCCCAAATCCGATACAATGCGCAGCTATGAAACTGATCGATATTGGCTGCAACCTCACCCACGATTCTTTCGACAGGGATCGTGAAGCGGTAATCGAGCGTGCCCACGAGGCCGGGGTCGTACAGATGGTGATCACCGGCGCCAGCAAGGATGGCAGCACGGCAGCGCTGGAACTGGCAAGCAAACATCCGGGTGAGTTGTTTTCTACCGCCGGTGTGCATCCACACTGGGCTGGTGATTTTGATGACGAAACCGAGCGACTGTTGCGCGACCTGAGCCAGCGCCAGGGCGTGGTTGCAGTGGGTGAAACGGGCCTGGATTATTTTCGCGACTTCTCTCCACGAAACGTTCAGCGTGATGTTTTTCAAAAGCAGCTACAGATCGGAATCGACACCGGGCTGCCTGTATTCCTGCACATGCGTGACGCGCATGTTGATTTACATGCCATACTAAAGGAAGTCCGCGACCGGCTGAGTCAAGTCGTTGTGCATTGTTTTACCGGCATCCGTGAAGAACTACACGATTACCTGAACCTGGATTGCCACATCGGGATCACCGGCTGGATCTGTGACGAACGGCGTGGCTCACACCTCAAAGAGTTCCTCAAGGACATCCCAGTCAATCGCCTGATGGTGGAAACCGATGCCCCGTACCTCAAACCCAGGAACCTGAAACCGCGGGTAAAAACTCACCGTAATGAACCCCGCTGGCTGCCCTGGATCGTGGGCACGCTGGCGGCAGTGCGGGATGAACATCCCGGATTTGTCGCGGAGCGAACGACTGCGAACGCACGAGCTTTTTTCCACTTGCCCGCGCTGACGGGGTGCTAGTACTCCGTCAAGGTGATAATTGCGGGTTCAGAGGCACCCAGATGTTCCAAGACAAGGCGCAGACCGCAAAGAATGGCCCACCTTCTTAAGGGCTGAAACACCGTATTGGGACATCTGGGTACC
>JADFKH010000115.1 GCA_022565025.1 Pseudomonadota bacterium | reverse complement strand
TAGATGACAACGACCGCTTCCGGCAGATTGATATATTCCCAGCTGGCCTGCATGAATTTCAGCTTGCCTTCGACCAGTTGAATGTCGGCTCGGGTATAAGGTACGCGATGTGTCGCGAATATGTAATCCTGCCTGGGCACGGGCCAGCCCTTGTTTATGACCTGGTGTGTCACGGTGTCCACGCCATCGTCTTCAAGCACTTCGCAGACTTCCAGCCCCGCCAGGAATATAAAGGCGTTTTCACAAGAATACACGGTTGCCCAGATATCCTCCGCTGGTGCCCAAATCATCAGGCTTGCCTTGATAGCGCCGCCCTTTTCGTCAACTCGTATGGGTTCAGCCACAATCTCACCATGACGCAAACGACTCATTGTCGCTAGATCCGGAAGAGGGACATCGCGCGCCTGTGAATACAATGGTGCAAGAAGCAGGGACACCAAGGCAAGGGTTTTTGTCAGTGGCCCGGCACCCACCGGCAGAAAATACAGCCCGGTGGCATTATTCATTGGTTTTTTCAATTAAAAGCTCTCACAGGATTGAATCAATCTATATAATAGACCCATGAATCTCAGGGCACTCCAGTACTTCGTAAAACTTTCCGACCTCAGGCATTTCAGTAAAGCAGCCGAAGCCTGTTTTGTCAGCCAGCCTACGCTTAGCACACAGGTCAGGAAACTCGAAGATGAGCTGGGTGTGCAACTCGTCGAGCGTTCGCCCAGAAAAATCATGCTGACGCCGGTAGGCGAAGAGATCGCGGAACGTGCCCGCCTGGTTCTCAGTGACATCGACCAGATACGCGCTGTCGCCAGGCGCGCAGGAGATCCGGCTGATGGAAACCTGCGCCTTGGCCTGTTTCCAACACTCGCTCCTTATCTTCTCCCGCATGTCATTCCAAATATTCGCAAGCAATATCCCAACCTGAGATTGCAACTGGCGGAGGAAAAGACCGATGATATCCTCAAAATGTTGCACCAAGGTGAACTGGACGCCGCCCTGCTGGCCCTGCCCATCAATGACAATGGCCTGGACCTGGAAATTCTTTTCGACGAGCCATTCGTGCTAGCCGTGCCGGGTGATCACCCACTGGCAACAAAATCCCGAATCATCCTTAAAGACCTCAATGGCAGCGAACTGCTGCTGCTGGAAGAAGGCCATTGTCTGCGGGAGCACGCTCTGGAGGTCTGTGCCCTGGCGGGCGCCCATGAGCGGGTGGACTTCCACGCCACCAGCATGGAAACCCTGCGCCAGATGGTGGCCGCAAACGTGGGTATTACGTTGATGCCCCTGCTGTCTGTAAAACCACCGATTGCACAGACCAGCAACTTGGTCACCATTCGATTTGCCAGCCCGACACCCAGCCGCACCATCGCGATGGTCTGGCGCAACAGCTCTGCACTAGCAGATTTCCTGCGTGAACTGGCCGCTTGTTTCAGCAACCTGCCACCCGACCTGCTAAAACACTAGGAGCACCATTAGTGACGGGCCTTAGTGCTCCGTCAAGGTGATAATTGCGGGTTCAGAGGCACCCAGATGTTCCAAGACAAGGCGCAGACCGCAAAGAATGCCCAGTCCTTCTTAAGGGCTGTAACACCGTATTGGGACATCTGGGTACCTCCCTTCGGGCGAGCTGGGAAGCGGTCGTTCGCGGTGTTACGCCTCTGGGCAAGGACCAGCCATTGCCGGCGAGACGTGCCTTCGGCAACTGCTCCCGGCGTGGCTCTACCTCCTGCGTCCCTGCAGTCGTGCGCCCAACCACTTCCCAACTCGCTGAACTCGTAATTATCACCTTGACGGAGTACTAGTCACCTGATCAAGATAAATTTCATCTAAATGAATCAGCTCATGTGAGACAAAAAAAGAGCCCCGCAAGCGGGGCTTCGATTTCTTGTTTTTTGTCTGCCGTAAATCCGGCATTATTCTACTTATAAAAAAACCTGGTGCCCAGAAGAGGACTTGAACCTCCACGAGCTAATGCTCACTGACACCTGAAGCCAGCGCGTCTACCAATTCCGCCACCTGGGCAAAAGGCAGAGGAAAGGGGAGTCCTTTGCCTGGGGGTGGCCCGCCGGTAAGGGGGAACGTGCGAACCGGAGCGTACTTTAGTGATTCGGGGGCTTTGTGTCAATAAAAAACTGGCAATTTGTGGACACAAAAATATGGATATAAAAGACATTGTCCGGGCCGATTAATTTACAATGCGGGTCATGAAGAATAATCAAAAAAACAAATCGAACCGTTCCAGGATAAAGGCTGAAGCCCCGGACCGGCAGTCCATTCTCGCTTTGCTGGCGGATCATGGCAAGCCCCTGAGACGGCGAGATATGATTGAGCGCCTGGGTGTAAAGTCCACCGACAGCCGCGAGATATTGAGACGCCGGCTGAAGGCCATGATCCGGGATGGCCAGTTGATCAAAAATCGCCGCAACGCTTATGGTCTGCCGGCGAAAATGGACCTGGTGGCGGGCCGGGTTAGTGCGCACAAGGATGGTTATGGTTTCGTGATGCCCGACGAAGGCGGTTCCGATCTTTATCTTTCATCGCGCCAGATGCGCAGCGTGTTGCACGGAGACCGGGTGTTGGCCAGCGTAATCGGCGTGGATGCCCGAGGCAGGCGCGAAGGCGCGATCAGAGAAATCCTGGAGCGCGCACATGAAAAAATCGTCGGCCGCTTCGTAGCCGAAAGCGGCATCGCGCTGGTGGTCCCGGATGATCCCCGAATCAATCAGGATGTGATCGTCCCGCTAGCCGACACTGCTGGCGCCCGCCCGGGGCAGGTGGTCGTGGCTGAAATCGTCCAGCAACCCGGCGAACGTCAGCCACCGGTGGGTCGTATTATCGAAATCCTGGGAGAAAGCGGTGCTCCGGGCCTGGCGACGGAAATAGCCATCCGCAATTTCGGCCTGCCGCATGAATGGCCCGAAGGCCTGGAGGAACAGGCAGAGGCTTTCGGCAAAAAAGTCACCGCAGCGATGATCAGCGGCCGGCGTGACCTGCGTGATCTTCCCCTGCTTACGATTGACGGTGCTGATGCACGTGATTTCGATGACGCAGTTTTTGCTCAGCGCCGCAAGAATGGGTGGCGTCTGGTGGTGGCCATCGCCGACGTCTCTCATTACGTGACGCCCGGCAGTGCGCTCGATCAGGAGGCGGAGCACCGCGCCACCTCGGTGTATTTCCCCGCGCGTGTCATCCCGATGCTGCCCGAGGCCTTGTCCAACGGCCTGTGCTCGCTGAAACCGGACGTGGAACGCCTGTGCCTGGTGTGTGACATGTCGATCAATGACAAGGGCCACGTCACACGTTCGCGCTTTGATGCCGCGGTCATGCGCTCACAGGCGCGTCTGACCTATAAGCAGGTGTGGGACTGGCTGGTCCATGGTGATCAGGACATCCGGGGCCAGCGCGAAGGCAGGGAAAACATGTCTGAAGTTTCCCGCTCCCTGAAGGACTTGCATGGCCTGTACAAGGCCCTGCGTCGTGCCCGAACCCGGCGTGGTGCAATCGATTTTGAAAGCACGGAAGTGAAATTCCTGTTCGATGAACGAGGCGCCGTGGCTGATATCGTGCCGGTAAAGCGCAATGACGCACATTTACTGATCGAGGAATGCATGATCACGGCCAACGTGGAGGCGGCAAATTTCCTGTTGCGCAACAGGATTCCGGCGCCGTTCCGGGTCCATGAACCGCCACCGGCTATGAAGCTGGAACCACTGGAGCAGTTTTTACGCAGCATCGGCATTCGCATTCCCTGGAAAGTACGTCCCAGTCCCCGGGATTTCGAGCAGATCGTGCAGCAGGTAAAGGGCAGGGCGGATAAGTCCCTGATTATGGCGGTGCTGTTGAGAGCCCAGAGCATGGCTACCTACCAGGTTGATAATGACGGCCATTTCGGCCTGGCGCTCGATGCCTACGGGCATTTTACCTCACCGATCAGGCGCTATCCTGACCTGCTGGTGCACCGCGCGATTCACCACGTTCTGGAACATCGTAGCAATAAAGCTTATGGATACTCCGTCCAGCAAATGGCAAAATTTTGTGAACAAAGCTCCCACCGCTCACGGCGTGCAGAAGAGGCCGAAAGGGATGTACATGGGCGACTGAAAGCCTATTTCATGGAACAACACATCGGGGATGAATTCACAGGGCAGGTAACCGGTGTTACCTCATTTGGACTGTTCGTGGACCTGGAAAAGATATTGGTTAGCGGCCTGGTACACATCACCTCACTGCCCAATGACTATTATCATTTTGATCCCGTGGTCCATCGCCTCACCGGGGACCGTAGCGGAAAAGTCTTCCAGCTGGCGCAAAAAGTGAACGTCCGGGTTGTGGCAGTCAGCGTGGACGAACGGAAAATTGATTTCGAATTGGTTCGCTGATGGGTGGAAACTCCGTGTGCTTATTAATCGGTATTCATTCCGTGGCTTCAGCTTTGTCCAATATGCCCGGACAAGTGCGGGTCATCAGGATTGCGCAAGAAAGCCACAACCCGCGGGTTCGCAAGCTGGCGAGCCTTGCCGGAGAACTGGGCATATCGGTGGTGATGGAGCCGCGGGCCCTGCTGGAGCGGCGTAGCGAGGGTCAGCGGCATCAGGACATCATCGCTGAATTCGCCGCTGAGAATCTATTAACCGAAAAAGACCTGGACCGGGTGCTGGATTCCATTGACGGTCCGCCGTTATTGCTGGTTCTGGATGGTGTACAGGATCCACACAATCTGGGTGCCTGTATACGCACTGCCGAAGCGGCAGGTGTCCACGCTGTAATCCTGCCAAGGGACCGGTCAGCTGGTTTGACGCCGGTCGTCAGGCGTGTTGCATCCGGCGCTGCCGAGGTGCTGCCGATCCTGATCGTGACCAACCTGGCAGCTATCCTGCGCCGGATTAAAGAGAAAGGAGTATGGTTGCTGGGCACCAGTGACCAGGCGAAACAAAGTCTGTATGAAGTCGGGATGAACGGTCCGATGGCGTTGGTGATGGGTAATGAAGAGAAAGGTATGCGCAGACTGACTTCCGAATTATGTGATTTTCTGGTGCAAATTCCAATGCACGGTAGCGTCAGCAGCCTGAACATTTCCGTAGCGACAGGTGTCTGTCTGTTTGAGATGATCCGTCAAAGGGGTGAAGAATGAGTCTTCAATATAGCTGCGAACTGGCTCTCCCGCACTGGCTGGAATCCTTCGTGGATGACTGGTCGGATCCACTGGAAACGACAGAACAGAGAATGTTTCTTGCAGTTTCACTGTCCGCGGAAAATGTTCTCCAAGGTACGGGTGGCCCTTTTGGCGCTATCGTGGTTGAGGCAGAGACTGGCCGTCTGATCAGTGTTGGAGTTAACCTGGTAACCACGGTGGAACTTTCCATAGCGCACGCGGAAATGGTGGCCATCAGTTTGGCCCAGAGCGCTATTAACAACTGGAACCTGGGTCATAAGACAGACGTTCAACTGGTGACTTCCTGTGAGCCCTGCGCCATGTGCTTTGGTGCAGTGCCCTGGTCCGGTGTGAGCAGCCTGGTGTGGGGTGCAAACAAGGAAGACGCGGAAGCGGCCGGATTCGACGAAGGCGACAAGCCTGTCAACTGGGTGCACTCACTGGAAAACCGCGGTATACGGACACACTCTGACGTGCTCAGAGAAGAGGCTGCAGCCGTGCTGAAAAAGTACGCGAAAAAAGGTGGCGCTGTCTACCATCCGGGCCAATTGTAGAAACGGAATTGCGGGCTAGGAGCCTGCGCGGTAGAAATATCCGTAGCGAGAAAATGACACAGTGAGGGCAGTTTTTCGGTCTTTTGAGGCGAATAGCACCGCTATTTAACGAAAAAGAGCGGAAAAATGGACCACTGTGACAGTTTCGCAGTAGGATAATTTCCTACCGCGCAGACTCCTAGCTCCTACATCACCTGTGCAAGCAGCAAGGCCAGGCGCTTGCGTTGCATTTTCAAGCTGAATTCCAATTCGCGGTAGTGGGTGGCCAGTAATGCCGTTTCGATCTCGAAGCGCTCAGCCAGCTTCTGCTTGCCTTGTTGAACACGCTCCATCTGTAGTTGCTGCCATTGCTTGATGGTTGCGATGAACTGCGCGTACTCACGTTCAAACTGTTCTTTCCAACCGGCACTGTCACCCGCCTGCTCCAGCTTCTTCCTGGCTGCCTTGAATTCCATATGCAGGCGCGCGCGCAGCACTTTGAACTGCGGCGCCCGCTTGCGGTTTCTCACCAGTCCCAGCAGCGCACAGGTGGAAATAAACCATTTATTGATGTCCAGGTGCCACCAGCGGATGCCACAGCGATAATCAGTCTGAAACTGGTGATGGTAATTGTGGTAACCCTCACCGTAAGTAATCAGGGCCAGGAAGTGCTGGTCCCGGGCGGTGTTTTCGTCCGAATAAGGCTGCTTGCCCCACATGTGGGCGAGCGAGTTGATGAAGAATGTCACGTGGTGATTGACTACCAGCCTGGCAACGCCAGCCAGCAGGAACATGCCGATGATGTCGCCGGTCAACCAACCCAGGAAAACAGGGACAGCTGCATTGGTCGTCCACACCAGGGTCCAGTACCAGCGGTGCTGCCAGGCGGCGACCGGATCCTTCTGCAAATCCCGAACCACGCTGTAATCCACCTCACCGCTTTTATAATTCCGCAGCATCCAGCCGATATGGGCAAACCAGAAGCCCCGGCCGATGGAGTAGGGGTCTTTATCATTGTCATCGACGTCCCTGTGGTGGATGCGATGACGGGCCGACCAAACGATGATGCTGTTCTGCAAAGACATCCCACCCATGACGGCGAGCAGCCATTTCAGAGCGGGATGGGCATCGTAAGTACGATGCGACCACAGGCGGTGGTAACCGCTGCCGATGCCGATGCCATTCAAGACCAGGAATATACCAAAGAACGTCCAGTCCCAGGCACTGTAGCCATGGGTAAAGCCGTACCAGGGCACCACGGTGATGGCCGTAAGAAATGTTAATCCAAGAACTGCAGTGACGGCCCAGTTGTTTGGGGCATGTTCCTTTTCTTCTCGTTGAATAACTTGTGACATCCTGGTTCCTTTAAAACGGTTGATATGGGTCAATGACTCATTATTCTAACTCAGTCTTAACGCCATCCGCAGAGATAAATTAAATAGGTCTGTGCGCCAACTTTTTCAAGCAGGATTACCTGCTGTAGAGGCCCTGCAATCAGCTCCGTAAACCGGTTCCCCGGTGTAAAAGCACCATGCACCAGGTAAACAGGACCGCCCCTGCGACCAGTATGACGCCATAAGTTTGTGGCAGGCTGACATCGGAGACACCAAGCATTCCATAGCGGAATCCATTGACCATGTACAAAATTGGATTGAAAGCCGAAACCTTCTGCCAGAACTCCGGCAACAGGGTGATGGAGTAAAACACACCACCTAGGTAGGTCAACGGAGCCAGTATGAAGGTCGGAATGATGGCTATGTCATCAAATTTCTGGCCATAAATCGCGTTGATCATACCTGCCAGGGCAAACACGATGGCCGTCAGCAAAATGACCGACAGCATGATCAGCGGGTGTTGCACTTCGATCCGGGTGAAAAACAAGGACACACACAGTACCACCACCCCGACCAAGAAACCGCGCACCAGGGAACCAGTCACGTAGCCGGAAAGGATAATCCAGTTGGGCAGCGGCGAGATCAGCAACTCTTCGATGTGTTTGCCGAACTTGGCACCGAAAAATGAAGAAACCATGTTGCCATAGGAATTGGTGATCACCGACATGATCACCAGGCCCGGCACGATGTACTGCATATAAGTGAAACCACCCATCTGGCCGATACGGCTGCCGATGAGTTCACCAAAAATAATGAAATACAGGGACATGGTGATGGCCGGCGGCACGATGGTTTGCCCCCAGATGCGGAGGATTCTGGTGATTTCCTTGCGTACGATCGTTTTGTATCCAACCCAGTACAAGCTGCCGTTCATGCCGCTTCCTCTGCCCGCCCCTGGGTTTTATTGACCAGGCGCAGAAACAATGCTTCGAGGCGGTTGGTCTTGTTGCGCATGCTCAGCACATGGATGTCCCGCCGGTCGAGTTCCGCGAACAGCTTATTGAGGGACTTTTCCTTGGGCAAGGATGCTTCCAGCGTCCGTTCATCCCGCATAATGATTTCCATTCCTTCCACGCGCGGGCATTGATCAACTGACTCCCTTAGATCAAGGATAAACGTTTCCACTTCCAACGTTGCCAGCAGGGACTTCATGTCGGTATTGCGGATAATTTCCCCGTGATCGATGATTGCGATGTTGCGGCACAGCCTTTCGGCTTCTTCCAGATAGTGCGTGGTGAGAATGACCGTCGTCCCGGCACGGTTGATGCCCGAGATGAAATCCCACATCGAACGGCGAATTTCGATATCCACGCCCGCGGTAGGCTCATCCAGGATCAACAATCTCGGCTCGTTGACCATGGCCCGGGCAATCATCAGGCGCCGTTTCATGCCTCCGGACAGGTTCCGTGAAATCTCGTGGGCTCTGTCCCACAATTGTAATTTCTTCAGATATTTTTCCGCACGTTCTAGCGCAACAGCCCGCGGGATCCCGTAATACCCCGCCTGGTTAACCACGATCTCGAAGGGCTTTTCAAACTGGTTGAAATTCAGTTCTTGTGGCACCAGCCCGATAAAGGACATGGCTTTTGAGCGTTCCCGCTGCACACTGGTGCCAAATACGCGTGTTTCACCACTGGTGGCATTCACCAGCGAAGATACAATACCGATCAGCGTGGA
>JADFKH010000114.1 GCA_022565025.1 Pseudomonadota bacterium | reverse complement strand
AGGTCGTGGGGCACCGGCCAAGACAGCCTTCGTGGCGGCCGTTCAATGCAGCCCCGGGGGGTACCCGTTACGCATGCGGCTGACCCCGGTCAAGGGCTTCCGAAGCGCCTCGATCCGGGCCTGGGCCAAGAAACACTTGCGCACCGACAGTGTGGTGACATCCGATGGTCTCGCTTGCTTTCGGGCGATCTCGGATACTTGTCCACATTGGAGTATCACGACCGGCGGTGGCGCGGACAGCATGGCAATTACCGAATTCACCTGGGTCAATACGATGATCGGCAATGTCAAGAACTCGCTGCATGGTACCTATCATGCCGTGAAGCCAAAACACCTTGGACGTTATCTCGCCGAATTTTCGTATCGTTTCAATCGACGCTTCCAATTGGACCGTCTTGTATCCCGTTTGGTTTGGGCAGCTTGCCATACGCCGCCATTGCCCTATCGTCTCGCTACGTTGGCTGAGGTTCAGGGGTAATCAGGTAGTTCTTTGTCTCTCATAGGGCATTACGTTAATCTACCCACTCGATCAGGGGAAGAGCCCACATTTTAAAACAGAGATTGATGAGATCCCCATACATTTTATCCATGAACGAGGCAAAGGTCCGAACCCCATCCCCATTATTTTAAATCATGGCTGGCCATGGACGTTCTGGGATTTTAATAAAGTGATTGGTCCATTATCCGATCCCGCCGCCTTTGGTGGAAATCCTGCAGATGCGTTTGATGTCATCGTGCCTTCCTTACCGGGTTATGGCTTTTCCAGTCCCTTGACCAAAGCCGGGATTAATTACAGCGTTACCGCCGATATGTGGATCACGTTGATGCGGGATGTATTGGCTTACGACAAGTTCGCCGTGCACGGGGGTGATTGGGGTGCCTTGGTGGGTTCACAATTGGGCCATAAATATCCGCAGCATTTAATTGGCTTGCATCTCAGTATTATGGTGCCATTGGATTTGTTTGAAAAAGGATTGCCCGATGAATCCGAATTTGCACCCGATGAGCGACATAAATTCGAAACCAATACTAATTTCTTTTTACACGAAGATGGTTACTTCAAGATCCAGGCGACCAAACCCCAAACGGTGGCCTATGGTCTTAATGATTCGCCGGTGGGCCTGTGTGCCTGGATATTGGAGAAACGGCGTACCTGGGGAGATTGTAATGGTGATGTGGAATCACGATTCAGTAAAGATGAATTAATTACCACCATGATGATTTATTGGATCACCGAAACATTCGGGACCTCGGCACGTTATTATTACGAAGCGGCCCATCGTCTCTGGCAACCGGAGCACGACAGGACTCCGGTCGTGGAAGCCCCCACTGCGATTGCCTGCTTTCCGAAAGAAGTCATCCAGATGCCCAAAGCCTGGGCGGAACGTTATTACAACCTACAACGCTGGACGCCCATGCCTTCCGGTGGTCATTTCGCGCCTATGGAGGAACCGCAGGCACTGATAGAAGATATCCGATCGTTTTTTCGTGGCTTGCGTTAAAATGTGCCTCTTAGGTGAAACGAGTCACGTTCTGAATGGTCAGTTCTGAGTGTGCAGGGAAGGTTTCGAATGCCAGATGTCACGGTCATATTCCCGGATGGTCCGGTCCGAAGAAAACCAACCGACATTCGAGGTATTGAGGATGGCTGAGCGGAACCAGCGGTGAGGGTCACGGTAGGTCGCACCTACCTCGTGCTGGCGTTCCATGTAGGACTCGAAATCAGCGGTGATCATGAAATAATCGTGATGATACAGGTTGTCCAGCAGGGGCCTGAAGCGCTCCGTGTCCCCCCCTGAGAACGTGCCTTTACCGATTTCACGGAGCACCCTGGTCAGGAGTTCGTTCTCCTCGATGATCGGTCCTGGCTGATATCCCTGGTGATGGCGGTCACGAACTTCATCAGCGGTCAGGCCGAATATGAAGATATTTTCTTCCCCCACGCGCTCCAGGATTTCAATATTCGCACCATCCATTGTGCCTATGGTCAAAGCACCGTTCAGGGCCAGTTTCATGTTGCCGGTGCCCGATGCCTCCATTCCCGCGGTTGAAATCTGTTCCGACAGATCCGCACCGGGAATGATGACTTCAGCACGGGTGACATTATAGTTGGGCACGTAAACCACTTTTAGCCGGTCACCGATGACGGGGTCGTTGTTGACCGTTGCTGCAATATCGTTGATCAGTTTGATGATCAGCTTGGCCGTGGTGTAGCTCGGTGCCGCTTTGCCGCTGAAAATCTTGACCAACGGCAGCCAGTCTGCGTCCGGGTTGGCGCGGATATTCAGGTAACGCGCGATCACCTGCAGGGCGTTCAGCAACTGGCGCTTGTATTCATGAATGCGCTTGACTTGTACATCGAAAAGGGCTTCGGGAGAGACCACCAATCCGGTAAAAGTCTTGATCTGGGCAACCAGTGCTTCCTTGTTTTTTCTCTTGACCAAAGCAAAATCATCGAGAAATGTGTCGTCCCCGGCAAAGGGCGCCAGGTTTTGAATCTGCTCCAGGTCATCGATCCAGCCATCGCCAATGGCCGCGGTCACCAGACCGGACAATTCCGGGTTGCAGTTGTAGAGCCAACGGCGTGGTGTGATGCCGTTGGTTTTGTTGATGATGCGCTCAGGATAAACCCGATGCAGGTCCTTGAATACGGTCTGCTTCATGAGTTCCGTGTGCAGCTGGGATACTCCATTGACCTTGTGGCTGCCGATAAAAGCCAGGTTAGCCATGCGCACCGCACCGCCGTGATCACTGGAAAAGTCGAGTACCCGGATACTTTCCGGCCTCACATCGACCCGGGTTGAGCGCAGTTCTTCGATGAAAATATTGTCAATCTCCTCGATGATCTGGAAGTGGCGTGGCAACACGGCCTTGAACATGTCCAGCGGCCATTTTTCCAGGGCCTCGGGCAGCAGGGTGTGATTGGTGTAGGAGATGCAGGAACGGGCAATCTGAAAGGCTGATTTGGTGGGTATATTATGCACATCCATCATCAGCCGCATCAGTTCCGGAACCGCAATTGCCGGGTGCGTATCGTTCAGTTGGATGGCGACGTGATCGGGTAGATTATGCAGATTGTCATGCACGTCCAGGTAACGGCGCACCAAATCCTGCAGTGATGCCGAGGTGAACAAAAATTCCTGCTTCAGCCGCAGTTCCCGCCCTTGTGGCGTTGAGTCATCGGGATAGAGCACCCGTGTCAGTGTTTCCGCCCGTACTTCCTGCTGAGCTGCCTGCAGGTAATCACCCTGGTTGAAACGGGACAGGTCAAACAGCTGGCCCGGTCTGGCCGACCACAGCCGCAGCGTATTAATGTGCTTTGCCCCCCAACCGGCAATAGCCATGTCCTTGCTGGCTGCAATCACCTCCTCGCTGGGCTGCCACTTGGCCTCTCCACAGGCGTTGGCATCGGCGGTGCCACCAAAATGAATGAGGTAGCGACTTTCCGGGCGCTCGATTTCCCAGGGGTTGCCACCCTGGACTAGCCAGTCTTCGGCTTCCTCGATCTGCCAGCCGTCACACAGCCGCTGCCGGAAAAGGCCGTGTTCGTAGCGCAAACCATAAGCAAAACCAGCGATACCCAGAGTCGCCATCGAATCCATAAAACACGCTGCCAGCCGCCCCAGTCCACCGTTGCCCAGGGCAGCATCGGGTTCCTCGTTGAGGATTTCATCCAGATCTATGTTCAGCTCTGCCAACGCCTGGCGGCATATGTCAGTGATGCCGAGATTGGACATAGAATCTTCCAGCAGGCGACCAATCAGGAATTCCATGGAAAGGTAGTAAACCCGCTTGGCATTCGTTTCCTTAATGCGCCGCATGGTGATTAACCAGGGATCCATCAGCCGGTCGCGGATTGCCAGGGTCACCGCGACGCACCAGTCCCGGGGCACTGCGTGTTCAGTATCTTTACCGACCGAGTAGACCAGCCGCTGCAGGATGCTGCGTTTGAGATTTTCTTTTTCCAGTATGGGTACCATGCGTGGGCGTCATTGTGCTCAGGAGTAACACGCGATTCAACTACAGATAGCACGGTGGTGCAATAGATAGGGCTTGTTAACAGACCCTGGGAAGGGCATTTCTTACGTGGAACTACGCAAATTCCTGTTGAATCCCTTTGCGCTGTTATTTAGGCTGTCAAAATATTTTATGGACTCCATTGACGACACACTGCGCCAGGTCTTCGGCCTGCATGAATTCCGCCCCGACCAGGAGGAGATCATCGAGCAATTGATCGGCGGTGGTGATGCTTTCGTGCTGATGCCCACCGGTGGAGGAAAATCACTTTGTTACCAGTTGCCGGCGCTTCATCGCCCGGGTATGGCCATTGTCGTTTCCCCGCTGATTTCCCTGATGAAAGACCAGGTTGACGCCCTGCTCGGCAACGGCGTAAAGGCGGCGATGTACAACTCCAACTTGACTCGACACGAGGCGCGTGAAGTACTCGGGAAACTGCATGACGGGAAACTAACCCTGCTGTACGTTGCACCTGAAAGGATGATGAACCCGGGATTCATCCAGAGCCTGGAAAACCTGGAAATTGCCCTGATTGCAGTGGATGAAGCACATTGTGTTTCCCAGTGGGGCCATGACTTCCGGCCCGAGTACGTCGCCCTGGGCGAACTCAGGCAGCATTTTCCCGAGGTTCCGTTGATCGCGCTGACCGCCACGGCCGATCCACACACCCGTGAAGATATCGTTAATGTGCTTGGGTTGCGCAATGCGCCCCGCTACATCACCAGCTTCGACCGGCCCAATATCCACTACTCGGTGCTTGAAAAACACCGTCCTCAAAACCAGTTGAGGCGTTTTCTTGCCCGCCGGCAAAACGAGTCCGGCATTGTTTACGCGCTTTCCCGCAAGCGGGTGGAAGAGATCGCGGTTTATTTGCAGGAACAGGGTTATTCTGCTGCGGCCTATCACGCGGGGTTGAGGAGCGATACCCGCAAGCAGGTACAGGAGCGCTTTGTGAAGGACGATCTGTTGATCGTTGTAGCCACCGTCGCTTTCGGCATGGGTATCGATAAATCCAACGTCCGTTTTGTCGTACATTATGACCTTCCCAGGCATCTGGAAGCCTATTACCAGGAAACCGGCCGTGCCGGCCGCGATGGTTTGCCTGCCGAGACCCTTTTACTGTTCGGCCTGCAGGACGTGGCCATGGCGAGGTCGCAATTGGAAAACAAAAGCAATGAGACTCAGCGGCGCATCGATACTCACAAGCTGAACTCGATGGTGAGTTTCGCACAAAGCCTGACCTGCCGGAGACGCGTCCTGCTGGGTTACCTGGGTGAAACGCTGGAGAAAGACTGCGGGAACTGCGACGTTTGCCTGGATCCGCCCGAAAAATTTGATGCCACCTCCGCGGCCCGAAAAGTGATTTCATGCGTGTATCGCGTCGGGCAACGTTTCGGCATCAAGCACGTGGTGGATGTTCTCAAAGGGGCTGATACCGAGCGAATCCGTAATTTCAACCACGACCGGCTGACGACCTATGGCATCGGGGAGGAGCATACCCACGCCGAGTGGACATCCATTGCGCGGCAGTTGATACACCGTGGTTATCTGGTGCAGGACATTGCCAATTACTCCGTGCTGAAACTTAAGCCGCAGGCTCTGCCCTTATTACGTGGCGAGACACAACTGGAACTGGCAGTGCCTCGGACCAGGGAAAAGCCGGTGAAAAAGAAAGCGCCGAAGTCGAACATCAAGCTGGATGATGATGAATTGAGGTTGTTCGAAACCTTGAGGGAAATCAGGAAGCAGCTGGCGGAGGAATCCAATGTGCCTCCCTATGTCATTTTTAGTGATACAACCCTGGTTGGAATTTGCCGTGCAAGACCGGCAAACAGTGAGGAATTTCTTGATATCACCGGTGTAGGGCAGGTAAAACTGGAACGCTATGGTGAAATTTTCCTCGAGGCAGTCGCCCGGGATGAGGCCTGAACGGACTACGGTTCAGACCCTGTTTCAATTTTTTCCAGTCTTTCCCGGAGTGTTTCAAGTTCCAGTTCCAGTGCTTCGACACGGGCCGCCAATCCGCTTTGAGCAGTACCTGCAGCAATCGGAACATGGGCTGGAATATCCGGCTCACCGCTGAGCAGATGAGCGTAACGTTCCTCCTTTTGCCCGGGCTGCCGGGGCAACACACTCACCAGGGGCGGTTCATGTTCCCGCAGGCGCTTGAGGCTGTAACGCACGTCATCCAGGTCGTTAAAGGCATACAGGCGGTGGCAGTTGATTTTCAGTGCACTCAGTGTTTGTGGACCGCGCAGCATCAGTGGACAGAGCAGGGCGAGACCCTTGCTGTGCAGGCCCAGTGCTTTATCGGCCAGGTGTTCGTACTTGGCTGCCCGGCTACCCCAGGCTTCACTTATAAAGCCGAGTGATTCGAGTTCACGCAGCGTATGGCCGATTTCTCCTACGCTGTAGCTGGTAATCGGTTGGCGCGCGGTTTTCTGGTTGCAGGCATTGCGCAGCGCGTTCAACGTTAACGGATACTGCTCGGGCGTGGTTTCCTTCTTTTCTACCAGGCAGCCGAGCACACGTACCTGTATAGCGGACATTTCTGGCATGGATTCATCCCTAGGGGCGTTGGGGAGTTCCTGATCAGCTTGATTTTCCATTTCAATTGCCTGCAACTTTGCGGATAAATTCTGCATTGATGTCGGAAATTTTTGTGCAGCCCAGCAGCGCCATGTCGCGCAGCAATTCACTGCGGTACAGCTCCAACGCCCGCTCCACGCCTTTTTGACCACCGGCGCTCAGGCCGTACAGATAGCCTCTGCCGGTTGAGCAGGCATTGGCGCCCAGCGCCAGGGCTTTGATGATATGGGTGCCGCGCCGCACGCCTCCGTCGACGATCAATTCCAGTGAATCGCCCACGGCTTCCCTGATCGGTACGATGCAATCCACCGGCGCCGGGACCGATTCCAGTTGCCGTCCACCGTGGTTGGAGATCATGATCGCGCTGGCGCCAGCGTCGACCGCGCGTTTGGCATCTTCCGCGGTTTGCAGTCCCTTGATCACGAAAGGCCCGCCCCATTGTTCCGCCAGCCAGGCAGCATCGTCCCAGGTGACCGTACGGTCCAGTTGTTCATTGAGATAGTTGATTAGGCTCACGGTGCCCCTTTTCCCAATCGCATCAACACGATGGGCAACATTCTTGAGTTCAAAATCAGGATTCAAGGCCAGGTGCATGGTCCAGTAGGGATGGGTGACAAAACTCCACAGGCTCGCCAAACTGAACCGGGGCGGCATGGTGAATCCGCTCACCAGGTCCCGCTCCCGGTTGCCTGCCAGTGCCGTATCCACGGTCAGGCACATCACGTCATAATCACTGTCCTTGCATCTTTGCGTGAATTCAAGAGTCAGTTCCCGGTCCTTCAAGATGTAAATCTGGAACATCTTGGGACCCGAGCTGACCTTTGCTATTTCCTCGATGCTGGCGGTGCCCAGGGTAGAAAGGCTGTAGAGCGTTCCATATTTTTCCGCGGCTCGTGCGACCGCGATCTCCCGGTGGTGGTGAAACAGGCGCGACATGCCGGTGGGTGAAAGGAAAATTGGCAAATCCAGGGTTGTGCCCAGCACGTGCGTTTTCAGGTCGACCTGGTCAACATCCCGCAGGTAGCGCGGCAGCAATTCGTAGTCATCGAAAGCCAGCGTGTTGCGCTTGAGAGTCCACTCATCGTCGGAGCCACCGTCAATGTAGTTGAAAATGGGTGAGGGCAGGCGTTTTTGGGCAGCCTTTCTCAGGTCAGACTGGTTATGACACTTTTCGAGGTTCATGCACTACACCAGTGGGCAGTAGAGCTTGTCATCAGCAAGGATGTCTTCCAGGCCATTGGCCAGGATGTCAGCCCATTTACGCGCGCCGTCCATATCGTTAACCAGGTCTTGGCGCACTTCGATGCCCATATGGGGCAGGCCGGCAGCTTCGGCATGATGGTCTATGGTGAAATCGTTGGGGTGGCGTCCGGAATAAGGCTCATTGTCCCCGATGCAGATATCTTCCACCTGGTTGAAATGATCGATAAATGCTTGCGAAATTCGCGGATCCTTGTCCCACAGGATGCCGATATGCCATGGCCGCACGACGTGTTCGAACACGGGTGTGCAGGTGTGGACGGATATCACGGCGGGCACTATGCCTCGTTGCTTGAAGGCGTTGAGCTTATCCGTGATGGCATCGTGATAAGGTTTGAAGAAAGACTGTACACGCAGGGCCTTCTGCGTTTCATCCAGGCCGATATTGCCGGGAATGGAAATGCCGTCACTAAGCTCGGTAAATGCCGAGGGAGCGTCCAGCTTGCGGTTGGGGTCGACAATCAAGCGGGAAAAGCCTGCCAGTACAGCCGGTGAATCGAGTCTGTCGGCTAGAAAACGCGTCAGCATGTCCGAGCCAATATCCCAGGCCACGTGCCGCTCCAGCACCCAGTCGGCCAGACCCAGCTGGTTCAGTCCAGCCGGAAAAAACCGGCTGGCGTGGTCGGCCACCAACAGCACTGGCGCCTTGCCATTGTCGTTGTAGGTCATGAAGGGCGGCGGATCGCCGGGTCCTAGCAAGGGATATTCACCATTGATGCTCGGGTAGTTCTGGAAATGTTTATAGCCCGGTTCTTTTGTTTTGCTCAATACCTGTCCTTTTCCGCCGCGGGGGCGATCTGAATACTGCGTTTCTAGTGTAGTGTCCTATATTATGTGACCATTAAGCGAGACGAGAAGGTATTAGCTGCAAGGCGCGTCTCGCAGGGAATGGCACGTCCTTCACCAGAGAGGGAACACAGCAGATGATGCCTTCTCGCCTC
>JADFKH010000113.1 GCA_022565025.1 Pseudomonadota bacterium | reverse complement strand
CTGTCAGCAGGTCCTACCACAGGTAGGGCAGGAATTCCTCCGGAATGAGATTGTCCTTGCTCTCATTGACCCAGAAAACCGTGACGATCCACCAACGCCCCTGGTACTTCAGGAGTTGAATGCCGTTGATGCCTCGTGCCATGGGTGCACTGTCCGGTTTATTGCGAGTTTCGTATGTACTGAATGCCTGGATGATGTCTCCGAAACGATCCATATGGCGCACGATTTCCGTTTCGTAGAAATCGTTTTCTGCGAAGTAGTCCTGCACATCTTCGATCCATTCATCGATGCTCATTACCTGCAGGCCATCTTCCTGGTGCAACCGTTTTCCGGTGGGAATCAGGCGTGCACCATCCAGGTAGAGACTGCGTAGCCGTTGCCAGTTGCGCTCGCCGGCCGGCCCGGAAATGGATTCATACATGGCCCTTATAATGGTGTCCGGCGAACTGACGTCTTCGGGACGGGGTTTAGGCAGTGCCTTGGGCTGAGTTTCGATGTCCACGTTTTTTGGTTCCAGGCCGTGTGTGGTTTTATTGTAGCGGGTATTGGCGTGAGGGGTACAAGTGTACTGCATGGTAATTAATGGTACTTTCAGAGGCCACCTGTGGCTGCAATGCAAGGCGGGGCTCGCAGGGAATGGCTGGTCCTTTACAAGAGGCCCAACGCGGCAGTGCAGCCACAGGTGGCCTCCCTTCGGGCCAGGCGCAAAGCGGTCATCCGCTGTGTTATGCCCCCTTGAAGTAGACTGGCTACCCCGGCGGGAACATGCCTTGCGGCTAACCGCTTTGCGTCAGGCTGAAAGTGCCATTAATTACGATGCAGTACACTAGGTGCCTGATTGCCGGTATGTGGAAGAATCTCCTGGTCCTGGCAATCTCGGTTTCCTTCTGCGTATTGATCTTTTGGTGGTTGGCGCCTCTGTCATCACCCGCGCCGGATAATACGCTGCCAGATTACGAAGATCTCGTCGTTTACGACCCGCAGCGACCGGGTGGCCACTTGAAGCCCGGTTTCAACAAACTCGTGCTGGGTGAGCGACACGGCCAGGCCGTGCGCTGGATCACCAACAGCGCGGGATTCAGAAACATCCAGGAGATCACGCCCTGGCCTGCAGAAGGTGTCCTGCGCATTCTTTTCCTCGGCGATTCTTTTGTCGATGGCATGCGTACAGACCAGGATGACACCATCGGTGCAGTTTTACAGAGCGAACTTGAACACAGCCTGCAACAGGACGTTGAGGTCGTCATTTCCGGGCACAACAATCCGGCCAATGCCTGGTATTTCTGGCAAACACACGGCCACCGGGTCCATCCTCAGCTGGTTATCCTGGGGCTGACTGTGGGCAATGACCTGGTTTCACAAAACTATGGAGCCGGCGTTTGGCCGGATGTGAAAAGCCTGGACCATCTGGTCCGGGTTGACCCGGACATTTCCCACGCAGGCATTGGAAACGGCCAACTCATGATTCCAACTGACGGATTCCTGGCCGAGGATCAGCGCTCGGGCTGGCAATTAAACCGGGTTGCGCTGAACGAGGCCCTGGCCAGGCGTTTCTACCCGTTTGCTCACCTGGCCCGCCCCGCCATGGGCCCGCGTGCCAGCGAACCGGGCCAGGCACAGGCCGCTGGATACTTCACTTCCCTGGGGCTTTACTACCAGGGTGAACTGCCGTTTTTCAAATCAGTCTGGCGGGACTTTGAATCCTTGCTGACCGGGTTCGTGGCGCAGATCCGCTATTTTGATGCACAGCCTGTGATGGTGAGCTTTCCCAGCCGTATTGAAGCCCTGCCAAGAGACTGGAACCGGCTCGTCCGGGCATTACAGCTCGACCCTGAGAAGTTCGATCTCGAGGCACCTTCCCGGCGTATTGCCAGCCTGTGCGATGTACTGGAACTGGCTTGCCTTGATACCAGCGCGGCGCTTCGTGCCGGACAGGAAAATGCCGAAGTGTTCCGCCCGCTGGGTGATATGCACCTCAATGAACATGGACAGGCCGTCACGGCCCGGGCGATCTCGAATTTTATCCAAATCCTGCTGCAGGCAGCGCCAATCAGCGGTCCTGGCGATGACTGGCTGGCTGAATACCAGGCAAAAGTACAGCAATGGGGCACACAGGTGTTGCGGGACGATGCACCCTGGTTCGATCGACAAACGGGCAGCGCCCGCCTGAGCTTTGCAGAAAACCTGGCCGCCCTGGAATCTATTTTCACCAGTGGCTGGAGGCATGACCAGCCGCAGGACCCTTTCTGGGGAGGTGAAGGAGAAGCGTCCATGCGCATCCCGGTGGCCAACCCGGACCTTGATCACCAGCTTCAATTGCTAGCCATGCCCTTCCTGGCTCAGGCCAATGAGTTCAGGCAGCGGGTGATCGTATCGATTGGAGCGGAAACAATTCTGGAACTGATACTGGATAGCGACCGGTTCAGCAATATCCCTATCGATCTTCCGGCGCACTTTCTGAGTACACCATGGACCCGGGTCAAATTCGAGTTTCCCGATGCTTTGATTCCCGCAGAGGTCGGCGAATCAGCAGACCAGCGGCGCTTGGGCCTGGCGGTCATTGGCATGGAGATCAACGCTGTTGATCCAGGGATCTCAAAACTCTGATACGAGTAGCTTGGGAATTCTTAGCTTGACGGCTTTTGTCTGGACGAATAAGACTGTGCGCACGCTACACCCATGATGCAGGCGTAGGTAATCGCAACGGCGGGAATCTGCAGGCTGAAATCAACCAGAGAATGAATGACCACCAAAATGGTTGCAGCGACGCCGACACTTGGGTAGACCCAGTCACGCTGTCTTCGCCGGATGCCAAAAATACAGGTCAACCCAAGACCCAGGATGGCCATCGACAAACTGCTTGCTGCTGGCCAACCCAGTTCAAATACGTTTTCCAAGTAGGTGTTGTGGGCCTTGTTTAAATGCCCTTTCATATCATCGGTTCGATACAAGCGGAAACTGTCGGTAAATGTGCCATAGCCAAATCCGTGCAGTGGATTGTCCAGTATCGATTCAGAGATCACTTGGTAAGCGGTGATTCGGCCTTCCCGGTCTAGTGAAGTCTGCGCCATGCGATTTAGCAATATCTCACTGCTGACCCAGAACGCCATGCCGGCAACGACGACTGCCGAGGTGATGACAACTCTGGAACGAATGCTCTTGGTGATTTGTTTGCGGTCCAGCAGAAACAGCAGGACAACACATCCGATTAAAGTGCTGACAAAGCCCCCCCGCGAGTGAGTGGAGACCAAGGCCGTCACCATCAACGACAGGCCTAGCAGGGGCTTCCAGCTCTTCAGAATATACTGCTTGATCTCCATCTGCCGGCTTTGAGGCATGTGGTACACGCTGGCTTGGCGGTGCAAAAGTTTTTGATAAAAAACAGCTATCGCGCACAAAAGTGACAAGCCAAGGTAAGTAGCGAAGTTATTGCGGTTGATAAACGTGGCCCTTACATCCTGATGAAAAGCGTCATCGTAGTACCACAGCACTGATTTGAAATCACCCCAATAGACGACAAGTCCATAAACCGCGTAAACAAGTCCCGCGATTGCAATCCATTGGAGTGCAGACTGGGCTTTGCGGCGATCCCTGCACAGCTGAAACGCCAGCGAAAAAACCAGGCCGTAACAGACCAGGCGCATCAACGCGGTAAGGCTGTCATCAACAGAAAGTGTGATGGCGCCCGGCAGGCTTGTATCCAGGGCTGCGGCCGCCATGCCCCACATGGGATGCTTCCAACTCATGGGTACCAGGCTGGACATCTGTACTACTACCCAGGCGCAGGTGAGCAGAAACAGGATGATTATGGCGGGGTTCAGAGACAATGAAACCTGCCCTCGCTGGCGTAGGTTGTCAAGTACCCAAAGCGTGGTGAGTGCTGCGGCAAGCACGGCACATAGCGTCCACGACCATTCCCGGTTGCTGCCAAAAGGGATTGGAGCGAGGACGACCAGCAACAGAGTTAGCCGGAACAAAAAACGGGTCATTTAGGTCTCACTGCCCGATCAATCAGATCATTTCCGCCATGGATGTCACCGCTGCAATAGAGTTCTTGCCCTGCAGGAATTGATGACTGTTCCGGCTCCTGCTGCTTGCTGCAAACGGCCTCATTCAGACTGCTCAAGACGCACCTCGATTTGCCTCATGATTTCAGGATGTCTGTCTGCCAGAAGTTCCCGCAGCGTCGAGTAATCCGCCGGCTGATTGGTCAGCATGTTTGTCATTTCCCGGGGTTGGAGCTTCCAGGTCAATAGCGTCTGATCGCGCATCAGCAACAAGTCATCATCATCCATCATGGGCATGTAGGAATATCCGATCTGCAAACGACTGAGCAAAAGAGTCGGTTCAACACGTCCCATGAGTATCGACATTTTGAGCGCTCGCAGAACCTGTTCGGGGGGATGTTCAAGCAGTGCGCGAATCCTCGCCAGTCGCAACCAGACTAAAGGCTTGGCAGGCGCTCGTTTCAGCACCTCTACAGCCGCATCAAGCGATTTTTCAAAGGCTGGGCGTCGTGCCAGGGATGGACTGTTGTCGTCTATTGCGTACAGGTAGTGCAAGAAACTCACG
Source organism: Pseudomonadota bacterium (assembly GCA_022565025.1). Lineage (GTDB taxonomy): Bacteria > Pseudomonadota > Gammaproteobacteria > Xanthomonadales > SZUA-36 > JAJRRA01. The sequence continues at coordinate 4,324 of JADFKH010000113.1, read as the reverse complement.
CCATTCCAGTACCTGGCATTGTCGTGAATGGCAAGGGCTGCCTCGGCAGTACCGATCAACTGCGGCAACTGTGCTGAAGGAATGGTTGCCGTCTTCCAGTACCTTGCGATTGCCCGGTCAACTGGCAGGAACCTGAAACTGGCCCTCAACTGAGGCCAGGAGAGCATCAACAGGGCTAAGGCGAGAAGGCCGGTCACCATCAACAGCGCCAGTTGTTTGCTGGTATTTTTAATGGAGCCTATTCGCTGTAGTACTGCCCGTAACGGCCATAGAGGTAATAGTACCCGGAATCACCATAGCCGATACCGGCGTATCGCTTCAGGTTTACCCGCTGCAGCACCACACCAGCCACATTCGCGCCACTCGATTGCAGTTGCTGCAAGGCCGCTTTGGCCACTTTGACCGGTGTTTTGTCCCACTGCACGACAAACAGGGTCTTGTCCACCAGCTTTCCCACAACCCTTGCGTCGGCAACGGCCATAACGGGAGGCGTGTCGATTATGATGAAATCAAACAGAGACTTCAATACTACGATGATGGATTGCATGCGCCTCGAAGAGAAGATATCAAGAGCTTGAGCAAACTCCGCTGTACCTGTGGACAATAAATGAACATCAGTCTTCGGGTCCTTGATAAGGTAATCGGTAAGATTGTTTTCTGCGGACAAAACCAGATCAGTCAGCCCTTTATTATTCTTCGGTAGACCGAGCTTTCTCGCGATTGAAGGCCTGCGTAAGTCCCCGTCTATCAGCACGACTTTCTTGCCGGACTCGGCCGCAATACGGGCCAGGGATATGGCAAGAGAAGTTTTTCCTTCGTCCGGAACCGATGAAGTAATCTGTAAGACTTTCAACTCGCGATCCGGGTCCGATAAATCCAACGATATCTTGAGTGAATTGAGCGCTTCGACAAGCCCGGAATGTGGCTTGTCCAGCACGTAATCAAAGGGTTCCAAGTTATCCGGAACATTTGGAATTACACCGAGGGTGTGAACATTGAGCTCCTGCTCTATTTGTTCCGGACTCAACAGGCCAGTCTTCAGAAACTGAAGTACCAACACCAATCCCACGCCGAACATGAGTCCCATCATCGTGATGACGATCAGCTTATTTTTTTTGTTCGGGTAGGAAGGTAAAAACGGCGCTTCGGCTCGCGAAATAATCATGGAGTCGGGGGTATCCATCCCCTGGGTAGAACTGGTCTCCTTGAAGCGATTCAGAAAAGTCTCGAATAAAGTACGATTGGCAGCGGCCTCCCGCTCCAATGCCCGCAACTGAACCGCTTGCCGATTTTGGGTTCCGGATTCTTGTTCGGCATCTCGCAGGCTGGCTTCAAGGCTGCTTTCCCGGGTGCGGGCAAGCTCCAGTTCGTTCTGCAACCCGCTTGCAATCTTGTTGAACTCTTCTCCGATGCGCTCCTTGATGTCGGTGATTTCGGCACGCACCTGCAGCATCCGCGGATGCTTCAAACCGTATTCGACCGCTAATTCAGAAGCCCTGCGCATCACCACGGCTTCTTGTGAACGCAATTGTTGGATCAGCGGTGATGCCAATACCTCAACAGCGGTTTCCAGGCGGCCGGCTTCATCGCTGTCAAGTAGCCGGCTGATCTGGCTCAGACGGGCCTGCGTCTCTGCTTTTTCTGCCCTCGCAGTGATCAGTTGGCTGTTGATTTCGGATAATTGCTCGGTGAGTAGCCCGGTTAGCACCCCTTTTGTCAATCCGTGCTCTTCACGATAATCCTCTACTTCCTTTTCTGATGCCGCGACCTTGCCTTTCAATTCCGCCAGTTGTTCGGTTAACCATTTGGTTGCATTTTCGGTGGCGTCGAACTTGGCCTGCAATTGATTCACTATATAGGCTTCGGGCAATTCGTTGGCGATACGCGCGGACAACTTCGGATCCTGTGATTCGAAGGTAATGGCAACAACGTTGGACCGCTCCACCTGCCTGACGGAGAACTTTTTGAGAAAAATATCAGTTGCAGCAGCCAGCCGGCGCTGTTTGCGTGCTTCTTCGCTGAGTTTTTCAGCTTGCCTGACTTCCAGTCCAATGGCTTTCTTCACCGCTTCTACCCAGCCATCGGGAATCCAATTTTTTGGGTTGAGAGCAGCCAGATTCCCTTCATAGGGCGCCTTCAGGCTCGGGTTGAATTCCTCATAATTCAGCAAGTCGAGATTTTCGATTACCTTGGTTGCCAAACCACGCGAACGAAGAACTTCAACCTCGCCACTGACATCATTACTGATAACGCCGGAAAGCACGGCCTCGATATCCACTACCTGTGACTGGGCAACCCCGATCATCAGGCTGGATGACGAACTATAGATAGGTGTGAGCTGGTTAACCCAGGCCAAACCAAGCCCACCGACAAAAATGGTGATGGCCGCGATTAGACGACGCTCAAACCACAGCAGCTGCAGGTGATCGAGCAGCGGGAATGGCTCTACCTCCTGAATGTACCCATCAAAATCTTGCATCGTCTGCATGCGCCGTGACCACCCCGTATTATCACTCCCCACTGACGCTTCTTTCTTTCTGAGGCGGAGCGGTGCTGAAGTTATTACCTCCTATGGGGCCACCAACGACCCACTTCACGGCGTTGGCAACAGCTGTTTTATTCACACCGGTCTGATCACTGACACATTTTACGATGGCATCGGTTTCATCCGATACCAAATTTGCCAGGGCCTTGGCTATATCCGGACCGTCATCGGGGGATGCAGCTGCCATTGGGCATGCGATGTCAGCAATGCTGTCTGTGCCGCCTGAAACAACCGAGAGACTCACGCCAAACTCGCCCATAAGGGACGCAGCACGCTTCAGATCTGCGTCTGAAGAACCGGTGTTAATCACCAGGGTTTGCGAATCACCCGAACTGTCTGTATAGGTGATGGATAGTTGATCTGCGAATGCAGATGAATTAAAAGCGGCGCAACTGACCAGGAAAACACCCAGCAGTTTTTTGAAATTAATCAATCGTGGTATCAAGATCTTGTACCAAGGCTCAAGGTTTTTGTACGCTTTCTTAATATAGTTGCAGTTGCTAATAGTTGCAACTAGTAAGCATTGTAACAGGTTTTCAGTTTGCCTGCTTGGTAACATAATTGGGGCATATTCGAACGTTGGGAATGTCCGTATATGGACTCCTTTTCATTTTCAAGCAAGTTGATCTGGCAGACATGGAACTACTGCACAGGCGCGCTCACCTCTACGCACTCATTGGAACTTTTCTTGAAAACACTTTACATAACCGGTAGCAGCGCATTACAATTCCCAGTGATGAAGAACAAGACGTCCATCAAGAAAAATAACCTACTTAGTGCCAGAACGGAAACTCCAGTTTCTACCAAGATGCCACTTACTAAATGAACGGGTTGGTGTTTTTATACGCCAGCAACACGACAGCTCAAGTGTGTTGATCAATTTTTGACCACTTACCGATCAATGGCCTCTTTTTAGACGTGACTTTCCCGTAGCAGGTGATCATACGATGGTAAGTTGGGTTGCTTGTGGTTACGCGACCCTTTTGTCTCTATCGCGTTTGCGCTTTTCCTGCTGCTGGATCTTCTGGTGCAACTCAGCACCCAGCTTCTGCATGTTTCTGGCCACCACCGCCAAAGCCACATAGCGCTTGAATCCGTCTAAGCCATGGTCCGGACATCGATCCAGACCATGGACTTCCAGCGCATTGATCCCCGACTCAACGGCCGAGTGTTGGCGGCGGCTGGTTTTGAAGGCTGCGCTGCTTTGTCTGGCTAATTCTCGTTGGTTGCAACGACCTTTTTTCGGTAGCACCACGCGATCCAGTAGTTGCGCTAACTCGATCTGGTTTGCCGGTGAGTGGAACCCTTTATCAAAACTACACACGCTGAGATTGGGATACCGGGCCCGGGTTGCCCGGATCAGGCCAATCACGATTTGGTCATCGGTTTGTCTGTGCATCACCTGATGATGCAATAGATAGCCTTGCGTGTCTTCCACCACGCACACCTTGAGGCCCAGTTCTACCGGCACTCCCGCTTTACCTTTGCTGATCCATTCGGTGTGCGGTTGGAAAATGGAAAAAACCTTTTCCTCATGGGGGATCGCTTCACCCCCGATCACCCGCCGTTCGATTTGCTCCATCTGGCGTTGTGCATGACCGATAAAGCCTTTTATTTCCAAGGCTTTTATGGGCACAGTCCAATCCGGATCAACCACCGTGGCGGCTAAAGTCGTTGCGCTTTTGGCCACCAATCGCCGGGCCAGATCCACATAGTCCCGATGCGCCTGGATGATCAGTGCGAGACGTTTTTCCTTTTTGGCCGGATCTTTTGATGAAG
>JADFKH010000292.1 GCA_022565025.1 Pseudomonadota bacterium | reverse complement strand
AGGCGGAACGCATTATCCGTCAGGGTCTGGAGAAATCCGGGCAGAATGGCAATCTTCTATTTGCCTACTGGATGACGTTGATGGTCCTCAATCGCTATGAGGAAGCGGAAACGCAGGTGCGCGACCTGATGTCGGAATATGGCGACAGTTTGCCGGACGTTTTTCACCGCAGGTTTAGTTTTCAGCTTGGCATGATTGCTTTTATCCGCGACGATTTTCCCGGCGCATACAGCTTGTTTAACGCGGCGATCGGTGATGAGGACCAGCGGGCTTACAATGAGCAGGAAATCTGGATCGTCACCATGGCTTCATTGGCATCGGAAGTAGTCGGCAAACACGAGGAAGCAGAAGCCAGAATGGCGGATGCAAAGCGCCAGGTACAGCGTGCGCGGCTTAATGGGGTTGACGATCCGGGCATTTATTACACGGAGGCGGTTCTTCTCGCCATGCAGGATCAACCGGAGCGGGCGATGGAGAAGCTCAACCAGGCATACCAACGGGGTTTCCGTGAGCTGTGGACCCTAAACATCGATTTCCGGCTGGATTCTTTACGTGAACAGCCCGCATTCATTGCCCTGAAAAACCGCATTATCGACGATGTCAGCCGTGCCCTCGCTGAGATCAAGTCCGTAAACCTGGCGCTGAATTAGCATTCGTTTGTTAAACGACTGCGAACCTGGTTGAGTCGCCGATCCAGCGGCGAACCAGTTTTTCCGCCAACTCGGGGTTTTCCTTGAGCAAACGATCCGCCACCGGTGGAATCTGCTCCAGCAAGTGCTGATCACGGGCGAGGTCCGCCACCCGGAACTGGAGCATGCCGGTCTGCCGGGTGCCCAACACTTCGCCAGGCCCGCGAAGCTCCAGGTCCTTTTCAGCGATCCGGAATCCGTCCGATGTTTTCCTGAGGATATCGAGTCTTTCCCTGGCCAGTGGCCCGATCGGCGGATTGTACATGAGTACACATGAGGCTTGCTGGCCACCCCTGCCTACCCGGCCTCTGAGCTGGTGCAATTGGGCGAGGCCAAGGCGGTCGGCATTTTCAATGATCATCAGCGATGCCTTGGGTACGTCCACGCCAACCTCGATAACGGTCGTGGCCACCAGCAACTGGATTTTGCCCTGCTTGAAGCGGCTCATTACATCCTGTTTGTCCTCAGCTTTCATTCGTCCGTGAATAAGGCCCACACAAACTCCCAACAGACCGGTCTGCAGCTCTTTGGCCACGTCCTGCGCAGCCTGGGCCTGGATCGCATCGGATTCCTCGATCAGCGTGCACACCCAATAGGCCTGTTTTCCTTCTGCGCAGGCGGCCGCCACGCGTGCAATAACTTCATTACGGCGATCATTTGATAGGACGGCCGTGGTCACGGGTTTTCGCCCGGGCGGTAATTCGTCAATGACGGAAGTTTCCAGGCCCGCGTAGGCAGTCATTGCCAGCGTTCGCGGGATAGGGGTTGCCGTCATGATCAGCTGGTGGGCATGCAGTGAAGTTGCAGCAGCCTTGTCCAGCAGGGAGAGCCGTTGGTGGACGCCAAAACGGTGTTGCTCGTCCACGATGACCAGCCCCAGTTGTCTAAATTGAACACTCTCCTGCATCAGGGCATGTGTCCCGATAACCAGCGGGACCCCTTCGCGGATGGCATCGAGTGTTGTCTGCCGGGCCTTTCCGGTAACCTTGCCGCTGAGCCATGCCGGCTCCAAGCCCATGGGCTGCAGCCAGTCAGTGAAGCTGCGCAGGTGCTGCTCGGCCAGTAATTCAGTCGGTGCGGTGATGGCGGTCTGGTAGCCATTGCCCATTGCCCTTAGCGCTGCCATCGCTGCGACAACGGTTTTACCGCAACCAACATCTCCCTGCACCAACCTTTGCATCGGATGGTTTCGTGCAAGGTCCCGGTGGATTTCGTCGATCACACGTTTTTGCGCACCGGTCAGACTGAACGGCAGCCGTTGGATAAAATCGCGCTCCTGCACCGAAGGCCTGTCCATGACGGGTGCGCGGCAACGGCGTTGCCGCTGGTGCAATTGCTGCATGCTGAGGTTATGTGCCAGCAACTCTTCCAGCGCCAAGCGCTGTTGGGCCGGGTGCCTTCTTTCCACCAGGGCCGCCACGTCTGCCCCGGCCGGTGGCCGGTGGATATACGCGATGGCTTGGGCCAGGGACATCATGCGCAGCTGACCGCGCAAGTCCGCAGGCAGGAGCTCTTCAAGCTCCAGGCCCTTCTGCTCAAGCAGGGGCAATGCCTGGTCGCTTAGCT
>JADFKH010000291.1 GCA_022565025.1 Pseudomonadota bacterium | reverse complement strand
CTCAAACAGGGCGGCAGCGCCGTTGACGCTGCCATCGCGGCCAATGCCGCACTCGGCCTGATGGAACCGACCAGCAACGGCATCGGCGGAGACTTGTTTGCGATCGTTTGGGACGCCCAGTCAAAATCCCTGCACGGGCTGAATGCCTCCGGGCGTTCACCAAAATCCCTGTCCCGGGAATGGTTCCATGAAAACGGCTTCGAAAAGATCCCTCGCTATGGCCCATTGCCGGTTTCCGTGCCGGGAGCCGTAGACGGCTGGTTCGAATTGCATGGGCGTTTTGGCAAGCTGCCGATGATCAAGTTGCTGCAGCCCACCATCGACTACGCCCGTAACGGTCACCCGGTGCATGAAACGGTCCAGTATTACTGGGAAATCTACGTCGAGCGTTTGTCAGAATATCCCGGTTTCGTGGAACAGATGACCATCGATGGCCGTGCACCCCGGGTTGGCGAATTATGGAAAAATCCAAACCTCGCCAATACCCTGGAACGCATCGCGAACGAAGGCCGCGACGCTTTTTACAAGGGAGACATTGCACGCGTGATCGGCAGTTACATGCTCGAAAACGAAGGCTTCCTGAGTTACCAAGACATGGCCGCACATCACAGTGAGTGGGTTGAGCCCCTATCGGTCAATTACCGCGGCTACGATGTCTGGGAGTTACCACCCAACGGCCAGGGAATTGCCGCTTTGCAAATGCTGAACCTGATGGAGCCATATGACATTGCGTCAATGGGCTTTGGCTCAGCTGACTACGTTCACCTGTTCATTGAAGCCAAGAAAATCGCCTATGAGGACCGTGCGCGTTTTTACGCCGATCCGGATTTCAATGACATCCCGGTGTCCGAACTGCTGGCCAAAGACTATGCGAATGAGCGCGGCAAATTACTGGACATGAAAAAAGCGGCTGATGAATATCCCCATGGTGATCCGCACGCCTTGCGCGACGGCGATACCATTTACCTGGCCACGGCGGATGTCGACGGCAACATGGTATCCCTGATCCAGAGTAACTACCGCGGTATGGGATCGGGAATGACGCCCCCCGGCCTGGGTTTTATTTTGCAGGACCGTGGAGAACTGTTCAACCTCCAGCCGGGCCATGCCAATTCATTCGAACCAGGCAAACGCCCCTTCCACACCATCATCCCTGCTTTCATCACCAGGGATGGAAAACCCTGGATCAGTTTTGGCCTGATGGGCGGCGCAATGCAGCCGCAGGGGCACGTACAGATCGTGGTCAACCTGCTTGATTTCGGCATGAATCTGCAGGAGGCAGGCGATGCACCACGCATCGAACATATCGGTTCCAGCAAACCCACCGGCGAGATTATGGAAGATGGGGGAATCGTCAACCTGGAGACCGGTTTTGATTATGAAGTGATCAGGAATCTGCTGCGCAGGGGGCACAAAATCCAGTTCGCACACGGACCTTATGGCGGCTACCAGGCCATTATGCGTGATCCTGAATCCGGTGTTTATTACGGTGCTTCGGAGTCGCGTAAGGACGGCCAGGCCGCCGGCTACTAAGACCTGTAATCAGGTCCCAGTTTATCGCACCATGGCGCTGCGCGGATGAGAATCGTTATCGACCGGAATATCCCGGGAGTCGATACAACCTTCGCGCAACACGGCGACATCGAACGGGTGGATGGGCGCTCACTGGGCCGGCAACAGCTGATCCATGCAGATGCATTGATCACTCGTTCCGTCACCCGCGTCAATGCCGCGTTGCTGGAAGGCACGGCGGTGCGATTTGTCGGCACAGCGACCATCGGCACTGACCACCTGGACACAAGCTGGCTGGAACAACGCGGAATCACCTGGGCCAGCGCGCCCGGCTGTAACAGCGATGCGGCAGCGCAGTACACCCTGGCCATGATTTGGCTGGCCTGTGAGCGGCTCGAGCGCAACCCGTCAGAGCAAAGCGTCGGCATCATCGGTAGAGGAAATGTCGGTTCACGGCTACAGCAACTGCTGGCTGTCCTTGGCATTTCCTGCCTCGCCAACGATCCACCTCTGGCCAACAGCGGAACCAGCGGCTTGGTCTCGCTGGATGAAGCCCTGGCACAGGATATCGTCTGTCTCCATGTGCCGTTGAACCGGCATGGGCCGCACCCCACATTGCGGATGATTGATCCAGGACGGCTGGCCCAAATGCAGGACTCTGCGCTGCTGGTCAATACCGCACGGGGCGATGTGCTCGATAGCGCTGCCTTGCTGTCCCAGCTGAGCAGCAGCCGCCTGCATGCCGCGCTGG
>JADFKH010000112.1 GCA_022565025.1 Pseudomonadota bacterium | reverse complement strand
GGCAGGAGTTACTTGTTAAAAGAAGAGTTTCAACTGTTCTGGCAATACGTCTCGCCTTATTGGGCGGGTGAGTTTCTTGACAAGTGGTGTACAAAAACCATGCGATCAAAGATTGAACCGATGAAAAAAGTGGCCAGAATGCTCAGGCGGCACCGGCCTTTATTGCTCAATTGGTTTTGGGCTAAAAAGCAGTTTTCCAGCGGTATCGTTGAGGGCTTTAACAACAAAGCAAAACTGACTACCAGAAAAGCGTATGGTTTTCGGACTTACCGTGCGGCTGAAATTGCCTTGTATCATACGCTTGGAGCTTTACCTGTGCCGAAAGCTACCCACGTATTTTTCTGACGAGGCTAAAATAAACACTATATTGCCAGAAATCAAAAGTATTTGAGTAGACTGTTTTCCAGCTTCTCATCTTGTTCATTCCGAAATTTCAGCAATTCTTGCCACTCATGACTGAATTCATCTGTGCAACACCTCTATTTCAGGCCAATTCCTGCCCGCAGGGCGCAACAGACCGTGCCGCTGTGGTCAGTGCAGCCATGCGTTTGAATGATGTGTTTCTTCAAACAAATCAGTTTGCGGCGGGGCACGGCTTTCCGGCAACAGACCTTGCGCTGCTGAGCCTTTTCCTGCTGCAGCCGCTTTTTCATCCAGGTGGGTGAGTATCTTCGCAATCACCACCGGGTCTTCAATGCAAGCGATTATTTTGACTGCACCACCACATTCACTGCAGGTCTCACCAAAAGTAGGCGCTTTTAGGCGATGTCGATGTTGAAGACGCGTTTCAGTCTTTGCGCCCAGGTCATTGATGCATGGCGCTCAGCAGGAGTTTGGTCCTGTTGCTGTTGTGCTGCTTTAGCCCTTTTACCTTTACCCCGCCTGGCCGGTGTTACCAACGCCCGGTATTTGCTGTTGGGCGCGAATACCCCATGAAACCGGGTAAGATGGACTCTTGGTTTGGGTACCAGGGCGGCCAGCCTGGAGATGGCCGTTCATGCGCATCCCTGCACCCACGGCATACCGTACATCCTGTACATAAAATCCAGTGGCTCGAAAATCACATGGGTGGTGCCATCGTTGTACGGTGTTTTGAGTTCGTATCGGACCTGTCCGTTGCGGGTAAGTGACAGGCGTTTGGTGGCTACAGCGGGCCTGGTGATGTAGCGGCACAAGCGTTCCAGTTTATCCCGTTCATTGGCCCTGGTGGCAACGCCGGCGTGCAGCGAGAATCCGGCCACCTTGCCCACCGTGTTTGCGAACGGGTTGTCCGGCCTGCAGTCCGGCAGGGTCTGCAGGGTAAACACCTTGCGCCCTTGCTGTGGTCCCATTGCAATGCGGTAGCTAATGGAACTTCCCAGCAAATGATTCAGCGGCGAATCAGGGTCGGCATCCACGCCTTCTGCGCTGAGATAGCTGTTCTCGGCATCGCGCACCAACCAACCCTGGCGCTCCAGGTAACGGGCCACGCGTTGTGCAATGGTATGCGTCAATAGGGTGAGTTCATCACTGGTCGGCGCCTTTACCCAGCGAAACCGCACACCGGGCCGATGGGCGTTGTTGATGTAAACACCATCCAAAAAAATTATATGGAAATGAAGATTTGCGTTGAGGGCACCACCAAAACACTGTATTTGCGTAACTGCACCAGTGTGTGCCGTGGCTTTGATATAGCCCGCTTTGTGGATCAGATGCGTGGCAATGGTACGGTACACAATGCCCAGCACTTTACCCATCACAGCAGGCTGGCTGGCAAACAGGAAACGCAGCGGGAACGGTACGCTAAGCACCCACTGGCGCATGGGTTGATGCGGCAGCACTTCATCCACCAGCAATGCGGCGCTTTCGGTCATCCGCCGTGCCCCGCAACTCGGGCAAAAGGCGCGAAGCTTACAACTGAACGCCACCAATTTTTCATCATGGCACGTCTCGCACTGGACCCTTAAAAAACCATGTTCAAGCCGGCCACATTTCAGGTACGCCTCAAATTCCTGTGTGATGTAGGCCGGTAAGTACTTGTCCTGGCTGGCCAACTCGGCCTGGAACTCGGGCCAGTACTCGCGGATGACTTGGTACAGTAGAGTCGTCTCGGGCCGGTGGCGTACGTAGACGGCAGCTGACTTTGGCCGTTCCTGGCGAACTCGGTGTGAGGGTAATCCCATGGTGCAAACAAATACAGAAAGTATTCGTTTGCAGTCTTGCGCAGCACAATGGCCTTTTTCTCAAAGTACTGTGAGCAAAGCACGCCAAACAATGTCAGGTTATTGCCTGTAGCGACGTAACATGTTCCGGAGCGAGCCGGAAGCACCCACAGGCACACCATTACGCCGACGGACGTACTGGGCGAGAGTCAACCTTCGCCGCTGCTGTTGCCTACGTGCACTAAACCCCTCTTGATTTGTGTTCATATTCTGGTCCTTGCCTCGAAAGGTCCGAGGTATCATGCGCCTACTTTCCATGGTGCCTCGCGATCTCCTGCTCGCTGAACCGCAGGAAGCGCGCAGCATTGTTATAGAGGATGTCGCGCTTCTGCTCGTCGCTCAGGAAGGGGGCCTCCTCAATCACGGCGATGGAACGTTCAATCACTCCCGGCCACACCATTTGGTCTGAACCAAACATCACGCGGTTTCCGAATCCGGCCTCCACGATCCCCTGGAGGTATCGGTAGAATGCAGCACGTGGCTGAGTGAAGACGATGACGCCTACGTCCACATAGACTTGCGGATGTGCGTACAGCAGGGCGAGAAGATCGTCAAGGAGCGGGAAACCTGCGTGCATAATGTAGACCCGCAGGCCCGGATGCCGCACGAGCACCTCTTCGAGCGTGAGGGCACTGTGAAGCCGGGCGCGGTAGCCGGAGTCACCGAGGTAGATCACGCCGGGCGGACCGGTGCCAATGTGGATGCCGACGGGGATGTCCAATCCCTCCACCAACGCCCAATATGGCTCCATGCGCTCGTCGTCTGGCGCAATTCCAGCATATTGGTTGGTGACTTCCGCAAAGACGGCAAGACGACCCTCCGCATGTAACGCACGCAGGGAGTCGGGAGAAGGGCTATCGTGGCCCAAACGGAACCCAAGGCCGGCAAAGAAGCGACCCGGAGCAGCCGCCATCCACGTGGCAACGCGGTCCGGCGTGCCACTCAGAACACCAAAGATGTTGCGGCGTTCCATGACCTCAAGCGTCTGCATCATCAGCGCCTCGTCCGTCATCGGCGACCAGACCGGATTATCACAGGGCGGCTCCTTCAGCATGGCCATGAACGTCGCACCATAGGGTTGTGCTGGATCCCAGGCCGGGAACGGATCGATGGGAGTACAGATGGCGAGGGGCGGTGGTCCCTGGGAGTCCGCAGCGAACGCGTGGAGATGCATGTCGATGACCGGGAGATGCTCCTGCGCATGGGACGAGGCTACGAACAGGACGAGGAGGATGCAGGGAATAATAGCCTTCATGATTCTCCAGTTCGTTATCATGGTTACCTTCTTTGGTTCAGGCGTCGGCTAACTTTCAATTGGGTGGAAAATCTTGCATATCCGGCATACTTTCCTGATATACACGTTCGAATTAGCCATTCTGTGATGAAAGTGATTGATAGGCAATGAGAAATCAATTTTATTGTCTTGGAAAGAATTTTTTATCCTGAAATCTCGCCTGATATGCACATATCTTCCCTTGAGCGAGCAGCCCTGGGCCCTCAGCCCCCTGTTAATGGTTCTCTTTCCAGCCTCGCCTGGAGGCATTCATCTGCCAGGCGTTTGATCTCGATCGCGCCATTAGGGATGCTATGTCCCAGGTGGAACACTTTTTGCGCACGCAATTCACGTACTTCATCGCGGAATCGCCCGGGAGTGGCGAGCAGGCGTTCAATGGCCGCTGGCGCTTGGTCGAGTGACTGTGGAGACAGAATTTCGCCCACTTGGCGCCTGATCGATGCTTCCACTGGTTCAATTCCCAATTCTTTCCAGTTGGGATTGCGGATGCGGCGTGGGACATCGATGAACAATACCGGCTTCTCCAGACCCATCGCGTATTCCATGGCCATGGCCGACCAGTCACTGACCAGGATGTCGGACCTGAGTATGGAATCGGTCTCGTCCATGCGGTCGACATATTCGAACCGCTGGTGCGCTGCATAGCGGTCCCGTAACGCGGCAATCACTTGGGGTGTCTGCCGCGTGCTCTGATGATGGGGCCGCATGATGACGTGGTATCCCGCATCGAGCAGAACAGCGATCAACTCCCTGCCGCAGGTATTGAAAATGGACGTATCCCCCCAGGTCGGCGCGATCAACACGGTGCGAGGATCGCCAGCATGTTTCTCCAGCCTGTACGCTCTGCCCAGGTCGATGACTTCCTCCAGCCGGGGGTGGCCATAATCAAACAAATGCTTGGCGCGCAAGTGCTTGATTTCTTCCCGCTTGCGAATCTCCGCAACCTGGTGTGGTCCGGCGCAGAACAGGCTGTCGTAATGGTCGAAAGAATTTTCATTGTCGACCATATGTGTACTGCCCATGCTGTGAAACAGGTACACATAATGCACCGGGTGCAGAGAACGTTTCAGCTGCATATTTCCCAGATCCATCATCGTGAGAACAAAAACATCGGATTGGTTGACCTGGAAAAAAATGGTCCGGAAAAGACTTTCCGGGAGGTAAATGGCGTGAAAGTTTTCAGCGACGTGACTGAGCCCCGGATCGCTCTTGTCCGAAGTGACGTAACAGGTTTTACAACCCAGATTTTGATTCAGATGCCCGATCAGCCCGGAGAATTGGCGCCAGTCCTGTCCGGACTCGGAGTAGATCACAATATTGCGCCATTCCCACGGCAGCTTTTTGAACTGTCGCCAGCCTTTCCAGCCAGAAAATAAAGACATGAACGTCGTCCCGTCGGCTTATTCCGGGGGTTGTTGCACGGATGAGTCTTGCTTGCCGTCCCGCCTAAAAAATGCCTTGATCCGGTACCAATAGGTTTTAAGCGCCAGCGCGATCGAAGCGATGATGCCCACGATGGCCGATACCACCATGCTGCCGGTACTGGGGTCGAGATAGGCAAAAGCGCCGGGCGATACGAGTAGAAGCAAAAGCACGAGGCTGAATAAAAATAGGGGACTTGGGTGTTGGCCTTTACTCATCAAGTTCAATTCCGGCTCTGTTACAGGACTCATTTTACCACCGATCACTAGCCAAATACCGCAGCCAGCGCCGCCAGCAGGCGTTCCATATCATAGTCCGTGATGTCCCCCATGGTGGAAATACGAAACATTTCAGCTGCCAGACTGCCCTGCCCCGCATAAATGACAAAACCGCGCTGTTTCAGTCCGTCATGAATGTCTTGATAAGCCCTTTCCCGGGGCAGGCGATAAGATCGCAGGACACATGAGGACTCGCCGGGTTCCAGCATGGCTTCCACACCGCAGCGGTCCAGGGCCCTTTCCACCCGGTCAGCCAGCCTGTGGTAGCGGGCATGCCGTGCCCTCCATCCGCCTTGCTCTTTCAGCTCGACCAATGCCTGGTCCAAGGCCAGCAAGCCATTGACCGGCGGTGTGAAAGGTGTTGATCCCCGGTCCTGTTGTTTTGCCCAGACTGGTAAATGCAGGTACAAGCTGCGTGGAGGCTCCACTGCCGTGTCGATAGCCTCCGGTCGGGAAACCACGAAACACAGTCCGGGAATGCCATGCAAACATTTATTGGCGGTTGCCGCACAGGCAAGCAGCGCGGGTGAATCAAACGGAATGGCCTCAGCACCGAAGCTGGACACCGAATCCAGCAACAGTTTGATACCGTGCTCCTCACACAAACCGACAAGCCTGGAAATATCGTTCAACCGGCCGGTAGTCGTTTCATGCTGCACGGCGGCCAGGTGACTGAACTCACCGTTTGCCAGCAGCTTTGACACTCGGTCAAAATCGATCGCGTCCGTCCACTGATGCGCCACCGACTGGTATTCGATACCATGAATTTCCGCGATCGCGCTGATCCGCTCGCCGTAAACACCGTTTTCCAGCACCAACAGGCGGGCGTCGCGCGGCAACAGAGAACAGAGCATTGCCTCCATGGCCATTGTTCCGGAACCGCCAAGCAGAACCGCAGTCCATTGTAACGGGTGGAGGCGATAAACATCGATCAAACCGGTCCTCAACCGGTCCTGCAAAGCAGAAAATTCAGGTTCCCGATGACACAGGTCAGTACTCACCGCGGCTTTTCGGACCTTTTCGCTGAGGCTCACGGGGCCGGGATTTAACAGGATTGATCTCATCTGTTAACCATTTTGGTGCTGGTTTCAGCCATGTGTCTTCATGCCAGAGCCCGGTACCAAAGCCATACGGCACACCCTGCCATGTAAATGGAATAAATCAGTTCGCCGTTGCGTAGCAAAGACTGGCGCGTATTCCACTGTGCTTCGATATTCGCCTGCCACTTCGCTCTGGTGGGGAACATCGCCGGGATATTGCCGCTCCAGGCCCGCCAGTCATCGCCGAAGATGCTCTCTAGCTTGGCATCTTCATAGCGGATAGCCGCGGGGTAGTAAAAAAGAAAAAAGAAAAACACGACCAGGGCGACGATCCAGTTGCCACTGGCCAGGGTAAATCCGGCGAG
The DNA here is from genome assembly GCA_022565025.1 of Pseudomonadota bacterium. Classification (GTDB taxonomy): domain Bacteria; phylum Pseudomonadota; class Gammaproteobacteria; order Xanthomonadales; family SZUA-36; genus JAJRRA01. The sequence goes on along the minus strand of JADFKH010000112.1, from coordinate 2,350 downwards.
AATCAGGAAATTGCCAAGGTAGAGCGGATGCCGCACCAGTGAATACGCACCCGTCGTCGCCAGCTGTTTGTTCTTGTAGATCACGCCTGCAGCATAAATCCGCCAGCCCTGACCAATCACCCCGAGTGCCAATCCGGCGACGATCCGGCTTTCGCCCGGCACTGCAAAAAGTGTACAGAGCAGCACCAGCAGGAAACCGAAGCCCTGGCGCGAAGCTTCATGGTAGCGCAAGCGATCCACCAGGCCCGCAAAGCCCTTGCGATTTCCCATTCTCTCGGAACGGTTGTTTCCCATGCAAATTCTCCTCGCATCAGGCCATCGTGCAGGCACTTCTTTTGCATTGCAGCTGCCTATTGTAAGTGTGCTCGGCGCTGTAAACCAGACAGCAACGGACGGCTTGTTGAGCGCTAACTGATTAGGAATTTGCCCAGGGCGCATCGACTTCCAGGTGGCGCATCAGGCGCCGCTTCACTTCCACCGGGCTGACCTTGGGCCGGGGCAAGCCATCAGGTACACCTGGCTTGATTTTCAATTGCTGCAGTGCCGGGCCATTGCGGCCTTGCAGGAACTGCTCCAGCGATTCCTTCGTCGTGGCCTCGGTTGCTTCGCGATAACCACAGGCCCCGGCCACACCGGCCAGGCTGATCGCACTGCTTACTGTAGGCTGTCCTCCGGTAGACTCGTGTAAGCCGTTATCCAGAACCAAATGTTGAAAATTCCTGCCCCCGTAAGCGCCCACGGTGGCCAGATTGCCCATGCGCATCAATACCGCACCGTCCCCATCGACTACCAGGACGCGTTTATCCGGTAGAGTCAGCGACAATCCCAGCCCAAGGGATGCAGCACAACCCATCGAACCTACCATGTACAGCTGGTTCGGCCGGTCGGCAATGGCGGATAATTCCCGCCCGGTATAACCCGTGGTTGCCACAACAATGCTGTCGGACTCTGGCGTCTGCTCAATGACCACGGCCAGGGCCTGGTGGCGAGTCATTTCGGCCTCGCCAGGCACGCGTTCCACCGGGGGCCCAGGGCTGGATGAAGCCTTCCATTGACTTTGCAGGCTGGCAGGGGCCACCGAGCCCTTGCGTATCACAAATGCGTAGGGCAGCCCGGTTTTATCCATCTGCCAGTTGGCAACGGTGAGTGCGCCCTCTGCGGAGCCTGCGTTGCGCGGAAACCAGTCCCATGGAATCTGCAAATCATCCAGTATCTTGCCTGTGATCTGCCCCATCAGTTCATGCTGGGGTTCATCTTTCAACCCGGGTTCGCCACGCAAGGTAATGAGGAGCAAAATTGGTATCCTGAACACCCAGTTCAGTGAGCTCAACGGACTGATGGCGTTACCCAGACCGGAGTTCTGCATCATGGCGACCGTTCTTTGTCCGGCCAAGGCAGCTCCGGTCGCGGTAGCGACAGCGTCACCTTCATTTGCGGAGGAGATATACGTCATATCCGGGTCGTCGATGATGCTGTTGATGAAAGGGGTCAGGAAAGAACAGGGCACACCGGCCCAGGTATTGAAACCGAACTCCTGTGCAGGCTTGATAAAATCGCTGGCTTGAATCATTGAACCTCAGGGATTACGGCCGTGGGCAAAATCTCCTGCCCGCTGCAGGTCCTGCAGATTATTGATGTCCATCCAGTGACCGGAGATGTACTGCACCTGGGGTGCGTGGCCATTTTCCACCAGACGATTGATTAAATCCGGCACGCCACGATCTTCAAACCGCCCCTCACCGCGCAGTTGCTCCAGTGCTTCGACGAGAAAGGCCCTGCCCTCACCGCGGACTCGCAACATGCCGATCCAGCGCCCGTCCGCTTGTCGAACCTGCCAATTGTCTAGGTCACTGATCTGGTCCAGGCTTACTTTTTGCTGGTACATCGCCCGGTCGTCCGGACTCGAACAATAAGCGAGGTCGTTGGTGTTGCCTTGTACCTGATCCAGGGGTGATGAATCCACTACCACCAGCAAGTCTGCGTCCCAGTCCATCAAGTTATTCAGGATATAGGTGCGAAACAGCAGATCACCGTAGATCAACACGGTCTCGTTTGAAAAAGCATCCAGTGCGCAGGCCAGGGAGGTCAGCTCGCTGCCTTTTCCCCAGTCTTCATTCACCACCACAGACACGCCTTGCACATCAATAGCCCCGCTGCGATATCCTGCCACGACTGTGATGTTGTTGATGCCCTGGGCCTTGAACTTGTCAACCTGACGGCGCAGCACTGTTTTCCCAGCCACCGGGATCATGACCTTGGGGCGGTCCCGGGTCAGCTCGTCCATACCCTCCCCCCGGCTGGCGGCCAGGATCACGGCCGAAGCATCCGGCCGGGATTTGCCCGCGTAAAT
>JADFKH010000111.1 GCA_022565025.1 Pseudomonadota bacterium | reverse complement strand
AGCCGCGCCAATGATGTCCTTGAGGCTGGCGTCAGCCGATGCAAACGATTCTTTGCCGGTCACATACAGGCTGGCCATGACACCCAGCACCAGAACGAAGATGGGCAAAACGGCGTTGATGGCGCGCTGGGGTTTGCCTTCAATGGCATCAATCGGCTGGCAATCCTCTGCCATAGATGAGCCCAGCTGCTCGAGCTCTTCATTGCCATTTTCCCGGGCATTCAATTCGGCCTTGAGCATCGGGCCGAAATCTCTCCCGCTCGATGCCACCATGAACACGAAAGCGATGGCCAGCAGGGGATAGAAACTGTAGGGAATGGTGGAAAGGAACAACAGGTAGGCTTCTTCATGCAGATCAGGCAGGCGGGCAATGGATTCACCGATCAGGCCGACCTCGTATCCGATCCAGGTGGTGACCAGGGCCAGGCAGGCCACGGGTGCTGCGGTTGAGTCGACAATATAGGCCAGCTTGGCACGGGAAACCCTCATCGAGTCGGTGACCGGTCGCATGGTGTTCCCGACCACCAGCGTGTTGGCGTAGTCGTCAAAGAATATGGCAAGCCCCATAGCTGCGGTTGCCAGGCATGCGCGCCTGGCCGTGTCAGCCCAGGTGACAATCTTGTTGACGATGCCCTGCATGCCGCCGTTGCGGGAAATGATCCCCACCGTACCGCCGATCATCAATGAAAACAGGATGATTGCTCCCCTGTCCGGGTCGGAGAAGGCAGTCAGGATATGCACCTGGAAAGCCTCCAACAACCCAAACCACAGACCTGCCAGCGAGAAACCGTTAATCGCCCAGGCTCCCAGCCAAACGCCTGCAAACAAGGCAGGGATGACCTGGCGCAGCGTCAGCGCCAGCAAAATGGCCACAAAGGGGGGCAGGATGGAGATCCAGGTAGCGGCACCAGGAATTTGGGTATCCTGTGCCAGCACAGGCGTGGAGAACAACAGGACGATCAGCATCAATAGGCCGGTAATTGCGCTCGCTGTTGGTCGGGGTGGTCTCTTGTTTGTCATCCTATAGGACACTACACTATGAGTGTCCACACTTTGTCAATTCAGAGCTTCGATAATTTTGAAGCCTGCTACCCAGGTGCCGATTGCCGAGCCCAGGTTGGACAAAAAGAATACCAGCAAAATACGCGTAGCCGGGTTGCGGAACCAGCCTTTGAGCGACGTGATGTCAAATCTCAGGTTTTCCAGGTCAGACACACGGGGTTTGCGGATCCAGGATTCAACCAGTCCGGTGACCATCCCGGCGCCAATCGTCGGGTTGAGTGAGGTCAGGGGCGCCGCCACCACTGCACTGAGCACGGTCAGAGGATGCCCTCGTGCGATCAGCGCGCCCAGGGCGGCCAGCCCTCCGTTGATCGCTACCCACAGCATAACCAGTTTCCAGCCCAGTTCAGGACTGCGCGAGAAACCGAGGAAGAAACCAGCCAGCACCAGGACCATGATTGCCCAGGGAATCAAGTGTGGCCATTTCGCACGCGGGGGCATTCGGTCCAGACTTTCCCGTACGCTTTGGGGAGAGGCGGTTCCGTTTTGCAGGTGATGTGACAGTCCTTCCATGTGGCCAGCACCGACAACGACCAATACTTTCCTGCCGCTTTCATTCGTGTTCTCTTCCCGCAGGCGGGCCGCCATGTAGCGATCACGCTCCGCAATCAAAGCTTCGAATAGTTCCGGAGAGTGCTCGGCAAACTCGGTAAAGGTGGATTCGAGTATATCGCCTTGCTTGAGCTTTTCGATCGCCTCCTCGTCGATTTCTTCCGAACTGACCATGCCCAGTGCAAGCCCGGCCATCAGGTACATACGCTTGTACCAGGGCACGTTGGCATAACTGCGGCGCAGGGTGGTTGCCAGGTCCCGGTCGACGAGTTGCAGCGGCAGATCATGCTCTTTCGCTGCAGCGGCCGCCGCCTTCATCTCGGCGCCGGGTTCAATTCCAAACTGGTCGGCGATGCGCCGTTGGTAGGCACTGAGTGCAAGATTGGCCATGACCAGCCCGGCTTTGCCTTCACGGATGATCTTGTACAGGTCGAGATCAGTCCACTTGCGCTCACCGATCAGGGCGTCGTAACGGGCTTGGCACAACTCGACCGCTATGGCGTCGTAATCACCCGATTCTGCCATCTCCCGGACCGTTTCCGCGCTGGCCCTGGATACATGCGCCGTGCCAATGATGGTGTAATCCACACCATCGCGGTGGACATGCCGTAAAGGCTGCTCACTTTCGCTGGTGGCGGGAGCGATCTTGGCTGAAGTTTCCTGTGACATAAAACGCGCCTGCGCAGAATGGGGTCAGAGTAAAGTGCCAGAGTAAATACTCTGGCACTTTACTCTGACCCCAGTGTTACTACACTATTGGTCTAGTTTGCAGTATTACTTTTCTTGTCGATTACCACACCTTTGTGCAGTACTGTAAAAAGAACCAATTCATATTCAAAATACACGCTCCAGCTGGCGTAATTCCATCGAGCGATCGGTGGATCGCCAACCGCAGCGCGTTTGCTAACGGGTTCACCGAACCTGGCGTGAACCTCGTCCCTGCTCATTCCGTTTACTGGCAGGTTCATACGCTCAGACTGACGTACTTCTTCAATCAGCAGTACATCAGCCTGAGCGATGCCGAGCTGTGCCAGACCTGTCGAGAATACCAACGTCAGCGCCAAAACCATCCTTGTCATGTCACCGTCTCCAATTTGAGATGAACGGGACCTGAAATATAGCACGTAACGCTGTAGCCCACATTTGGGGTTTCAACTATTTTGGCTGAGTAGCCTGAGATAGGCCTGGTAGCGCCATGGGAAGAGAACGCCAGATTCCGCAGCCTCGCGAATGGCACATTGTGGTTCATGGTCGTGGCGGCAGTCATTGAATTTGCACTGGCCCAGCAAATCCTGAAATTCAACAAAACCGTCTGCCAGTTCCTCGGGTTCCATTCGCCACAGCCCATATTCCCAGACGCCGGGAGAATCGATCAGTCTGCCGCCTGCCGGGATGGAATACATGATGGTTGTCGTGGTGGTGTGGATGCCCTTTCCAGTGACACGTGAAAGAGCGCCGGTCTGGAGTTCCAGATCTGGCAGCAAGCTGTTGATCAGGGATGATTTACCGACCCCGGATTGGCCAACCAGGATGCTGGTCCTGTGCTCAAGGATGGATTTGAGCGGTGAGATACCGGGTGTTGTCTTGCAGGAAGTGCGCACAACTTGGTAGCCCAGTTGCCGATAATCTTCCAGGTGCCGAAGGGGGGTGTCATTAGCGTGCTCGTTCTCCTGCTGCAGTTCTGCCTTATTGAGGACGATCACAGGTCGGATGCCGAGGCTGTGAATGGCGACCAGGTAACGCTCGACCAGGTCGCGGCTCGGTGCCGGGCTGGGCGCGATAACGATTACGGCTTGATCGAGGTTGGCGGCAATGGGCTGTTTGCGTTGCCCGGCATCGGCACGAACGAATACATTGTCTCTGGGCAGGATCCGGGTCACCACGGTTGAATGCCCATCCGCTCGTTGAAATTCTACCCGGTCTCCGCAATAGGGTCTGCCGACGGAGCGCCGGTACTTGCAGCGCAGTTGCTCGTTATTATCCAGCTCGATAATGCCCTGTCCACCGTAGGAAACCAGGACCAGCGCGGTTTGAGTCAAAATACAATCCTCGTGGTCTGGATATTGAGTGTCACCCAATTCATACTCGCTATTGTACCCGCGCCGGGCATGGCGCAAACTTTGCCCAAATGATCATACTCTGGGGGCCCTTGGGTAATGGATAAGAAAAAACAGCAACTGGACAAACAATTGCGACTGATTTGGCTCGATCTGGAAATGACAGGCCTGGATACGGACCGGGATTCCATTATCGAGATCGCCACCGTTATCACGGATTCAAACTTGCATGAATTGGCGGAAGGACCCGTTTTTGCCATCAAGCACCCGGAGCAGGCGCTACAGGCCATGGATGATTGGAATACGGAACACCACCGGGCATCCGGACTCTGGCAACGGGTGGTCGACAGCAGGACCAGTATGCATCAAGCCGAGCTGAAAACATTGGAATTTCTTGCGCAATGGACGGAAATCGGATGTTCGCCTCTATGCGGCAACAGCATTTGCCAGGACCGGCGCTTCTTGTACCGCCTGATGCCGGAACTGGAACGCTGGTTCCATTACCGCAATCTGGATGTCAGCAGTCTCAAAGAACTGGCTACCCGGTGGTCACCGGGTATTCTGCAAGGGCTGGTTAAGCAGAATCGCCATGAGGCCTTGTCGGACATCAGGGAATCAATCGAGGAATTGCGCCACTATCGCCGGTTCATGGGTGAATTTGGTGCCGGGGGTACTACTTAGCCAACATCAACCAGGTTTCGACTACGGTATCCGGATTCAAGGACATACTCTCTATGCCCTGATCCAGCAGCCACTGGGCCAGATCAGGATGGTCTGAAGGACCCTGGCCGCAAATGCCGATGTACTTGCCCCGCCTCTTGCATGCCTGGATGGCCATGGAAAGCATCGCCTTGACGGCCTCGTTGCGTTCGTCGAACAGGTGAGCGATCAGTCCTGAATCCCGGTCCAGGCCCAGGGTGAGTTGGGTGAGGTCGTTGGAGCCGATCGAAAAACCATCGAAAATATCCAGGAATTGATCGGCCAGCAGGGCATTCGAAGGCAATTCGCACATCATGATGATCTTCAGCTCGTGTTTGCCCTGCTCGAGACCAAATTCCTTCATCACTTCGATCACTTTGCGGCCCTCGTCCACGGTTCGCACAAAAGGAATCATAGCCCACACGTTTTTGAGCCCCATGTTCTCGCGGACTTTTCTCAGGGCCCGGCACTCGAGCTCAAAACAATCGCGGAACTCCTCGGAGACGAACCGGGAGGCGCCGCGAAAGCCCAGCATCGGGTTTTCTTCTTCGGGCTCGTATTTGCGACCCCCGATGAGATTGGCATATTCATTCGACTTGAAGTCTGACAGACGCACGATGACCGGTGAAGGGGTGAAGGCCGCCGCAATGGTGGCGATGCCTTCCGCCAGCCGGTCCACGTAAAATGTGACGGGATCGGCATAGCCCCCCATCTTGCGCTCCACCAATTCACGGGTTTCCGCGTCCAGAGAATCGAATTCGAGCAGGGCCTTTGGATGGACACCAATCATGCGATTGATGATAAATTCCAGCCGCGCAAGGCCGACACCCGCATTCGGTATCCGGGAAAAATCAAAGGCCCGGTCCGGATTGCCAACGTTCATCATGATCTTGAGGGGTGCCTCGGGCATGTCGGTCATGGAATCAGACTGGATTTCAAAATCGAGTTTCCCCTCGTAGACGAAGCCGGTATCACCCTCGGCGCAGGAAACGGTTATCTCGCTGTTCTGAGGGATACGCGATGTGGCATCGCCACAGCCAACCACCGCAGGGATTCCAAGTTCGCGCGCAATAATCGCCGCGTGGCAGGTGCGCCCGCCCCGGTTGGTGACGATGGCGGCAGCGCGCTTCATGATGGGTTCCCAGTCCGGGTCGGTCATGTCGGTCACCAGCACATCGCCGGCGCCGACCTCATCCATTTGTTCGATGGATCGGATAACCCGGGATGTGCCGGAACCGATTCGCTGTCCAATGCTGCGGCCCTCGCAGATAACGTCTCCCGTTTCTTTTAGACGGTAGCGTTCCACGGTATTTTCACTGCGGCTTTTCACCGTTTCCGGGCGGGCCTGGACGATGTACAACTTTCCGCTCTCACCATCCAGGGCCCATTCGATATCCATCGGTTTTCCGTAGTGCTGTTCAATCACAACCGCCTGTCGGGCCAGGTCGATTACCTGATCATCCGTGATACTGAATCGGAGACGCCGCTTGCGGCTGACCTCGCGTGTTACAACGCCGCCATTGCGATCACCGCTGTAGACCATCTCAATCGCTTTAGAGCCCCGGTTGCGACGCAAGATGGGATCGTGGCCTGAGGCGAGTGCCGGCTTGAACACGTAGAACTCGTCGGGGTTCACGGCGCCCTGGACCACGGTCTCGCCCAGCCCATAGGACGCAGTGATCAAGACCACGTCAAGGAACCCGGACTCGGTATCGAGCGTGAAAGCGACCCCACTGGATCCCAGGTCGGAGCGAACCATGATCTGGATCCCTGCGGACAGTGCGACATCAGAATGTGCAAAGCCCTGGTGAACCCGGTATGAAATGGCACGGTCGTTATAGAGCGAGGCAAAAACTTCGAGGATCTTTGCCTTGACTTCATCCAGCCCTCTTACATTCAGGAAAGTCTCCTGTTGGCCAGCGAAAGAGGCGTCCGGCAGGTCTTCAGCGGTAGCAGAGGAGCGAACCGCCACGGACGGCTCCACACCCGCTGGTTCACAGATTTTTACCCAGGCCTTGTCTATTGCGCTTTCCAGTTCAGGCTGCAACGGGGTTTGCATTACCCAGCGCCGGATTTCAGCACCGGTCTGGGACAGTGCCGTGACATCTTCCACATCCAGCGAAGCCAGTTTCGAATGAATGCGTTCATCCAGACCGGATTGAGACAAAAATTCCCGGAATGCCGCCGCGGTGGTTGCAAAGCCACCGGGTACCGAAACCCCCAGGCTCGAAAGCTGGCTGATCATTTCCCCCAGCGAGGCATTTTTACCGCCCACCTCGGCCAGGTCGTCCATACCCAATTCGTTCAGCCATGCGATATAGTGGTTCAACAGTCACACTCCCGTTTGATCGGACTGGGCAACATTCAGGATTGATTCGTTCCGTGGTCAGTCGGGAGACGAACAATATTTAAGCATTCTACAAGGGCCAACTATGCAACGCACGGTGTTCTTTATCTCGGACGGTACGGCGATAACGACCGAAACCCTGGGTCACAGTCTGCTCACCCAGTTCCCGAATATCGAATTCACTCAGGAGCGTATTCCCTTCGTAAGTGATTCCGGCAAAGCCAGGGATGCGGTGCTGAAAATTAACGCCGCTTGCAAAATGGATGGCGCAACTGCGATCGTTATTTTATCCATAGTTGACAAGGAAGCCCGGCAAATAATCAAAAACAGTGATGCAATAACCCTGGATCTCTTTGCGGATTTCATCGACACCCTCGAGCAGGCCCTTGGTGTCAAGCGACAGGCAACCGTGGGGCAGGTGCACAGTGTCGCCAACCTGGAACGATACGAAGAACGTATGGAGGCGACCAATTATGCGCTCAGCCATGATGACGGCATCAGCCTGAGTTACGACCACGCCGACTTGATCCTGGTCGGAATTTCCCGGTCCGGAAAAACGCCCACCTGTCTTTACATGGGGCTGCATTTCGGGGTGAAGGCAGCCAATTATCCTTTGACCGAATCCGACCTGGAAAAACAGCGCCTTCCCACCTTCCTGCGCCGCCACAAGAAAAAAATAATCGGCCTGATGATCGATGCAGACCGGCTGGCGCAAATCCGCGAGACACGGCGCCCATCCAGCCGTTATGCTTCGCTTAAAAATTGTCACTGGGAAGTGGATGCCGCAGAAAGTCTGCTACGCGCCGAAGGCACCCCGATTCTCCACACCACCCACAGTTCCATCGAAGAAATCGCCAGCCGGGTGCTGCTGCAACTGGGCCTGCAGCGCGAAATGTTCTAGGGCCTGTTTACAGGCCCAAATTGCAGGGGAGCACCCCTACGGCAAGCTGTGATATGCTTTTTTACATGGTTTCCTTCATCCAGCCCAACGGTCTGCGCAAATTGCCGGAATTGAAAAAACTGCAGGATGTGCAGGAGGAGATCTATCGCCAGATGCATTTACTGATACCGGATCAGTTCGCTTTTCATGATTCCCTTGTGTCCCGCGTGTCTGGTTCTCCCATTCTGCGATTGGAGGTTCTCGAGCGGCACCGGTACACTACTTTTTTCCGTCTGACCTACGAATTCCGGCAAGGACAGGTCAGCACCTATGCCCCGGATGCGCATATCCGTTTTTATCACGATGCCCACATTGCCGAGGCGACCTCGTTTAATGTCAGCCAGGGATGTACCCGGACCGCCCATCCCGCGTATCCACCAAAGCAATTGTTGCAACAAACATGGCGCCGCAACCACTTCCTGGACCGCTGGCTAAATTACCTGCTGAAACAGGGCCACAGCGTGGTAACCATGAAGCCGGCGAGGCGTTCCATCAACGAAAAAAGCAATCTTCCCGTATACGCGACAATCAGCTAATCAGTGCATTGACACACCGGGTGCAAGTCAGTAATATTCGTCGGCTTTGCGGGGCTATAGCTCAGCTGGGAGAGCGCTACAATGGCATTGTAGAGGTCGGCGGTTCGAGACCGCCTAGCTCCACCACTTTCAGGGTCCAGGGTGACACGCAAGTGACACGCTGGCGTGTCACCTGGGGCCAAAAGTCATGATCTGAGAGGTCGAATCCGAGCTCTATTTCCAGATCCATAAAATAATTATCAACAGCCTGCGCAGCACCACCCAAATGGTCGGAGCTGAACTTTGCGTAGCGCTCGGTCGTCTTGTAGCCGCTCGAATGCCCGAGCAGGCCGGCGAGCTCCCAAGGCGCCACGCCGCGCCGGCGCAGTTCCGAGGCGACAGTGTGGCGGATGGTGTAGGGGGTCAGTTCGAGCAGCGCATCGCCGCGCGCCTTCGCGTCCTCGATCATGGACCCGGCCGCGCCGCGCTCCCCGATCCTGCGAAGCCGCCGCGCCTCCCGTGCCGCGTCGTCGCGGAGTCGGCGCCGGGCGCGGACCTTGAGGCGACCGAACGCCGGGCGGATGGACTTGAGGCGGCGACCGTTATAGCGGATCACCGGACCCGGCGGCAGGGACCGCAGGAACGGCACCAGGGTCTCGCACATCGCTATCGTGGGCCGACGTTTCTTGGTCTGGGCCCGCCCCGGCGGGTTCAGTTTGATGGTCCGCTCGTGAGGATCGATCTGGAAGCTGGTCAGGTCCAGGATCGCGCCGGGCCGCGCGGCGGTCCCGAAGGCGAG
>JADFKH010000110.1 GCA_022565025.1 Pseudomonadota bacterium | reverse complement strand
TGACGAATCTTGGCTATGACATCCAGATCCAGAAGCTCACTCATCAAACCACGGTAGGCTTGTTGTCTCGCTATGGCGTCATCACCCAGCGAGAGGTAAACAGCGTGGGGCTCCCACAGCCGAATTCGAACGCCGAGGCCATGTGCTCTATAACTCGACCATCGAAAGTCACCCGGGTCGCTCACCATGCCTGCACGAACCGGATTGAGTTCAATGTATCGCAGGCAGGCCAAGAAATATTCATCTTCGCGCACCTGGCTTGACCTGAAGCGACCTTCGAACAAGGTGCCGGTTCGGGCATACGAGTCATTGAAATAGCGCACCTACAAGCGACCCAGGTATTGCATGACCCGCGACACAGAGTCATGGTGCATGGGCGTCACCAACAAATGAACGTGATGGGTCATGAATACCCAACCATGCACGCGAAGATCAAATTTGATCGCACCTTCGGTCAGCCAGTTGGCGTATGCAGCAACATCCTGGTCTGAAGTAAAAAGCGTTTGCCGGTTATTGCCACGCTGAATGACGTGCACCGGAATCCCGGCCGGGCAGAATCTTCGACGTCTTGGCACCAGAGTAACCCCACAAATTCACCGAACCACATCATGTTCCGTCAATCCGATGGCAACCTACAGAGGAGTTTTGCCCAATCCATTGTCAGCCAAACCCGCCAATAGGTGTCGGCTTACTCTGGCACTTTACTCTGACCCCAGAATTTTATTTGTTCATGGCCGAGGTGAGCTCGGAATGTTTTTGCGCAGGAGTCGCCTACATCGTCCTGGCATGGCAGGGCACTTCCAGCCACATTCAATCAGAAAATAAGCCTTTACAGTAGTATCAGGTGAAAAATACACAAACTCCTTTGTGTATTATTAATATCTTAGATAACATACACAAAGATATTCTTGTCAGGTTGGTGATACACAACAATGCAACCATACATCCCACGACCATTTCCGCCCAGCAACTTGGCACTGGAACCCATTTTGGCTCTCGTGGGGCGGGCGAACGCTTCTTTAGCCCGATACGATGGACTGCTTGAAAGCCTGGTGAATCCTCAAGTGCTCTTGTCTCCCCTCTTGATGAAGGAAGCAGAATTTTCCTCACGAATCGAGGGAACGATTGCGACAGCGAACGAGGTATACCAGCGCGAGGCAGGTGAAGATTTTGGGCCAGAGAAGGCTGCCGATATTCAAGAAGTTTTAAACTATAGGCATACGCTTCGTATGGCGGGAGATTCTATCCAAAAACGGCCGGTTTCCCTCCACCTCATTCGCCAAATGCATGAGACTCTTATGTCAGGCGTAAGAGGTAAAAACAAAAATCCCGGCAATTTTCGAGACACCCAAAACTGGATTGGGCCACGTGGGTGTTCGATGGAAGAAGCTACATATGTCCCTCCTCCACCATTCACATTGGATGACCTCCTCGATAACTTCATTCAGTACCTCAATGCACAGCAAGATGACATTGACCCAATCGTCCAGACTGCCATGATACATGCCCAATTCGAGATGATTCACCCATTTGACGACGGTAACGGTCGAATTGGCCGGATTTTGATTCCATTGTTTCTGACCCAGAAGCACTGCTTGGTCAGCCCGTCCTTTTATATAAGCCGATACTTAGAATCCCATCGTGAAGAGTACAACGGGAGACTCGAACTCATATCCAAAGATGGCGACTGGTTGGGATGGATTCGATTTTTTTTGGAAGCTTTGGTCGAACAGGCTAACAACAATTTGTACCTCAACCGTCAAGTTATCCAACTCTACGAGGATAAGAAGCGAGAGATCTCCGACCTCCTCCATACCGACCAAGCGATCCACGTTGTCGATTTGCTCTTCGATACCCCAGTTTTTCGAGCTGCAGACGTACATTTGCGGCTTGGCATTCAACGGCAACGTGCCGCTAATTACATCCGAGCACTCAGGGAAGCAGGGATCATAATTGAGATACGTCCTGCGAGAGGACGACGGGCTGCGCTACTGTCTTTTGAAGATCTGTGGCGGATCACCGATCGGCAGTAATGAATGTGACGACATGGAACTAGAATGTGTTTGCCGCTGGTACCGGGTGTCAGTCGGCCCGATTTGATTCGCTGGCGCGAGCGCGTTCTTACATCACTGTGTTTGTATCAATCTGCAGCCTGTGCCGGTAAAATGTCGCGCCCCGTACCCATGCCGGAATATTGAAGCAGAAGTTTCATTGCCTGGCTGGCCGGCCAGCCCTGGAGCTGGAATAAAACATGCTTACACTGATTAAAAATGCAGACATTTACTCTCCCGAGCCCCTGGGCATCGGGCACTTGCTGCTGGGTGGCGGGAAAGTGCTGCATGTGGGCAGACAATTGCCGGAACTGGATGCCTCCTTGCTGGGCGACACGCTGGACCTGGAAGGCGCTCCGCTGATTCCGGGGCTGATTGACTGCCATGTCCACGTAACAGGCGGCGGGGGAGAAGATGGCTTTTCTACCCAGGCTCCTGCCGTGCCGCTTAGCCAGTTCACGCGCCATGGAATTACCAGTGTGGTCGGCCTGCTGGGTACCGATGATGAAACCCGCAGTACAGCTAACTTGCTGGCCCGGGTCCGGGCCCTGCGCGAAGAAGGCCTGTCCGCCTGGTGCTGGACCGGTGGTTATCACGTGCCGCCAACTACCTTGACCGGCTCGGTACGCAGGGACATCGTCAATATCGATTGCATCATCGGCCTGGGTGAGCTGGCCATCAGCGATCATCGCTCCAGCCAGCCGAGCTTCGATGAATTGGCCAGGCTGGCTTCTGAGGTCCATGTTGCCGGCCTGATCAGCCGCAAGGCCGGAGTGCTTCACCTCCACCTGGGGGATGGCCCACGCGGCCTGGAATTAGTGCGGCGCTTGCTCGATGAAACGGAACTGCCACCACGGGTGTTTCATCCCACGCACGTGAATCGCACAAAGGAATTGTTCGCCGAAGCCTGTGCGCTGAGCCTTGAGAACGTGGTGGTCGATGTGACTGCCTTCCCGGTGGCCGCAGGTGAAAATGCCTGGTCGGCTGCGGATGCCTGGTCGCGTTTTCTTGAACAGGGTTGTCCGGCTGAAAACCTGACGATCAGCTCGGACGGTGGTGGTTGCCTGCCGGTTTTTGACCACAACGGGCACCTGGTGAAGATGGATTTTGCCACCTCCGCCTCACTGCCTGAAACCCTGCGGGAACTGCTTGAGCGTGGTTACTCCCTGGACCAGGTCTTGCCTTCCATGACCAGCAACGTGGCACGCTTGCTGAAGCTGGAAAACAAGGGACGCATTGAAACCGGTGCAGACGCTGATTTCGTGTGCCTGGGCGAAGCGCTGGACGTGAGGCATGTCATGGCCCGTGGACAGTGGATGGTGCAGGATCAGGTAGCCGTTGTGCAGGGCCTGTTTGAAGAGTAAAAGGAATACCAAAGATGCCAGAAACCGCCCCACAAACCCACACACGAGGATTCATCATCCCGATCGGCGGTGCCGAAGGTAGGGGAAAAAAATCAAAGATATTGAGCCGCTTTGTTGAGCTATGTGGTGGCCCGGATGCACGTATTCTCGTGATCCCGACGGCATCCTTGCTCAATGAGACCGGCCCCCTGTACCAGGAACTGTTCGAGTCCATGGGCGCCAATTCCATGTGCGTGCCGATCGAGAAACGGGATGAATGTTTCAATCAAGAAACCCTGCGTGTAATGGGTCGTTCGACGGGAATATTCCTCACTGGCGGCAACCAGCTCAGGCTGTCTACCATTCTGGGCGGAACGCCCGTGGCAAAGTTGATCCGCGACCTGAATGCCGACGGTGTCCACGTGGCTGGAACCTCGGCGGGCGCTGCCATCGTGTCTGAGCACATGATTGCCGGCGGCCGCAGCGGCTCTTCCCCCCGGGAAAGTGGTGTCGAGCTGGTGCCTGGACTGGGCCTCACCAACCGCGTCATCATCGACCAGCATTTCAACCAGCGCCAGCGCATGGGCCGCTTGCTGGCGGCTCTGTCTTTCAATCCCTTTGCCTGCGGGCTCGGGATCGATGAGAATACGGCCGGTTTTATCGGGCCGGACGGCAACATGGAGGTGGTGGGAGGAGGGACGGTTACGGTGGTTGATCCATCCGGTCTCAGGCATTCCTCGATGAGTCATGTGCGCCGGGCGCAGGCGGTTACACTGATTGGCCTGAAGCTGCATGTACTTGCTTCGGGTGCGCATTTCAATATCGAAACGCGCGAGGCCACAATCGATTAATTTAGTTTAAAACCTGCCACAGCAATGTCTTGTTTGGCGCGAAGCGGGGTCCCGCGTTAAGATGGACTGACCTCGAATATTTAAAGGTCGCGATAGAATGAAAATCCTAGCCACCAACGTATACGTGGGGCCCAGCCTCTACGCTCATTTTCCCGTCATCCGCCACCAGGTCGACATCGGCGTGCTGGAAGACTGGCCATCCGTCGCTCTGGGCGATGGGTTCATTGATGGCTTGGTGCACGCGCTGCCCGGCCTTGCGGAACATAAGTGCTCTTACAGCGTGGCCGGGGGATTTCTGCGTCGCTTGCGTGAGGATGATGGCACGTGGATAGCGCATATCTGGGAACACGCTTCAATCGAATTGCAGAACATGGCGGGGTCCGATGTTTCCTTCGGCAAAACCCGTAGCCTGGGGCCGACGGGCCACTACAACATGATTTTCCAGTACAAGCAGCGCGACGTTGGCCTGGAAGCGGCGCGCATTGCCCACCAGCTTCTGTTGAGCCTGTTGCCGGACGGACTCAAGCAAGAGCTCAGCAGTGAAATCGATGACGATTTCAATTTTGACCAGGACCGCGATGAATTCATCCGCTTCGCGCAGCGCAAGGAGCTGGGTCCGAGCACGGCATCCTTGGTTGCCGCGGCGGAGGAGCGGGAAATACCGTTTCTAAGGCTCAACAAGTACTCCCTGGTGCAGTTCGGACACGGGAGATTCCAGCAACGCATCCAGGCCACGATCACCAGCAAGACCCCGCACATCGCGGTAGAGATTTCCTGTGACAAGGAGGACACGCACAACCTGCTGAGGGATCTGGGCCTGCCCGTGCCTCGGCAACGGCTGGTTTTCTCTGAACGCCAGGCAGTACGAGCGGCCCGGACCATAGGCTACCCGGTTGTGGTCAAACCTCTGGACGCAAATCATGGCCGCGGCGTCTCGATTAATCTGGTCGAGGATGAGCAGGTCAACTCAGCCTACCTGGCTGCCCGTGAACACGCACGCGGGCGCAGCGTGCTGGTCGAGAGCTACATCGAGGGCATGGATCATCGCATGCTGGTGGTCAATGACGAATTGGTAGCCGTCGCTAAGCGGGTTCCCGGTCACGTCAAAGGGGATGGAAGCAGTACCATCGCGGAGTTGGTTGATGGGGTGAACGAAGATCCGCGCCGTGGTATCGGGCACGAGAAAGTCCTTACCCGGCTTGAACTCGATCACCAGGCGGAACGCCTGATGGAAGAAGCGGGCTACGATTCATCGACGGTATTGAAGCGAGGCGAGGTCTTTTATATGCGCACCACCGCCAACCTGTCCACCGGCGGCACCGCCATCGACATGACCGATGTCGTGCACCCGGATAATCGTGAAATGGCCGTACGGGCCGTGCAGGCGGTTGGACTGGACGTGGGTGGCGTTGACTTCCTCTCTTGTGATATCACCCAGTCCTACAAGGAAATCGGCGGCGCCATTGTCGAGATCAACGCGGCGCCCGGTTTCCGTATGCACGTTGCGCCCTCGGAAGGCGAAGCAAGGGACGTTGCCGGCAAAGTGATGGATATGCTGTTCCCGCCCGGCACACCTTGCCGTATTCCCGTGGCCAGCATCACCGGTACCAACGGCAAGACCACAACAGTGAGAATGCTGGCGCATATTCTCAAAACCGCGGGACATACGGTGGGCATGACGTCCACGGATGGTGTGTACATCGACGGGCGGCTTACCGTAAAAGGGGACATGACCGGTCCGACATCTGCGCATATCGTGTTGCGCGATCCCACCGTGGACATCGCCGTGCTGGAAACAGCACGTGGCGGTTTGCTGCGGGCCGGCCTCGGTTACCGGCGCTGTGACGTATCCGCCTGCCTGAACGTGACCTCGGATCACCTTGGCCTCAACGGCATTGATACCCTGGAGCAGTTGGCCGAGTTGAAACGCATTCCAATCGAGGTGGCCAGGGATACGGCAGTTCTGAATGCGGATGATGAACTGTGCTTGCGCATGGCCGATTACACGCAGGCCGAGAACCTGTGTTACGTCACCATGAACCCGGCGCACAGCCTGGTAAAGGAGCATATCCGGTCGGGCGGGCGCGCCATCGTGCTGGAGCAGGGCATCAACGGCGACATGATTACGCTGTATGACAACGGCACGCATTTCCAGTTGCTGTGGACACATCTGATCCCCGCCACCATGGAAGGTAAGGCGACATTCAATGTGCAGAACGCGATGTTCGCTGCGGCACTGGCATTCGGCTTGGGCAAATCGCTGGACGACATCCGCCATGGCCTGCGCACTTTCAACACGACCATATTCCAGGCCCCGGGCCGCCTGAACGTGTTCGATGAACACCCCTTCCGCGTCATTTTGGATTATGGCCATAACGCGGCTGCCATTCAGGGGATCAGCCAGTTGGTGGACCGGCTGGAAGTTGGTGGGCAGCGGATCTGCGTACTGGCGGCGCCAGGCGATCGGCGGGACCAGGATATTCTCGCGATTGCAGACGCCGCCGCTGGCCATTTCGATCGCTATATTTGCAAGGCTGACGACAACCGCCGTGGCCGGGGTGAAGATGAAGTACCCCAGATGTTGCGCCGCCAATTGCTGGAAAACGGAATCAGTGATCAATCCATCCAGGTCATTCCGGCGGAAACCGAGGCCGTCAAGACTGCGCTGGAAATAGCCCGGGAGGGCGACCTGGTCGTTATATTCGGAGACAACATCAAGCGCTGCTGGACGCAGGTAGTGGGACACCAGGTGGAAGTTGTTGAATCCGGAGTTGCCGCAGTGGAGCAGCCCGTGCAGAGTTTTGTTGAAGAAGATCCCGCAGCCTTCACCCTGGAACCGGGTGCGGAATTGATCCGCGATGAGCGAGGTGTGCGCATCGCGCGGATCGATGAAGACTCCGACTGAATGAAGCTGAAGCTGGAAGACAGCCGGCGGCTCACCGGCGCCAATCTGTTCTGGGATTTGCCTGCCGCCATCATCGATGTGGCCATTGAGGGTCCTCCTGAAGCCGTGATCCGGGCCTGGGAAAGCGCGGTCGTTAAGTGGCTGGATGCGATCGGTTACGCGGATGAGAAAACCTGTTACCGGGTATTTGACGGCGGCGCCAGCTTGTTAATTTCTGCGCCGATCGATGTGTTGTATTCCATGTGCGAGTTGAACGAAGTGGCCTGGACAAGCGCAGCACATACCTGCGGTGAGGGCGACGCTGCTGATTTCGAGGGAGATTTTGCACGGCTTAAGCGCTTGTTTGACGAAGAACGAAACCCGGCACTGCTGGCCTTGCAGGGGGCGGCTCACCATCACGGAGCGCCCTTTTTGTGGGACGATGATGAGGTATCGGTCGGCTACGGTGAGGGCGCCCTGGTCTGGACGCCCGATTCCCTGCCTGCGCCCGATGACATCGACTGGAAGGCCATTCATTCCATCCCGGTAGTGCTGGTGACCGGCACCAACGGAAAATCGACTACGGTACGCATGACAGCATTCATCATGGCGGCCGCCGGCTACCGGGCAGGACTGACTTCTACCGACTTCATCCGCGTCGGCGACAGGGTCATCGATACCGGAGATTATTCCGGCACGGGGGGCGCCCGGATGTTAATGCGCCAGGGAGACGTGGAAATGGCCGTGCTGGAAGTGGCCCGTGGTGGGTTGTTACGGCGGGGGCTGGGCATAGAGCGAGCCAATGCCGTCCTGGTCACCAACGTGGCTACCGACCACCTCGGGGAGTACGGCATCAATACGGTGGCGGAACTGATTCCCGTCAAGTTTATCGTGCACAGGGCGCTGCAAGGAAACGATCCCCTGGTACTCAATGCCGATGACGAAGGTGTGGTTGCCTACGCGGCCAGGCTCGACAAGACCATCGCGTGGTTCAGTCTCGATGCGGACAACCCGGTCGTGCGGGCCGCTGTGTCCGATGGAGGAACGGCCTGCTACCTCAAAGACGGCTGGCTGTGTGCTGCAAGCGGCCGTGAGGGTGAGGTGAGCGAGCGAAAAGTAGCGGCAGTCGAAAACATCCCTGCGGCCATGGGCGGTGTTGTACGTTACAATATCAGCAATGCGCTGGCCGCGATGGCCCTAGCCATTGCGCTGGGGATTGAAGACGAAGCGATCCGGCACGGGCTTGCCACGTTTCGTGGTGATGAAACAGATAATCCGGGGCGCGGCAACTGGTTCGAACACGAAGGAGTTCGCATCCTGGTGGATTTTGCCCACAACCCACATGGCATGTCAGCTCTTGCTGACGCGGTCAGGCAGGTGCAGGCGGAGCGGGTGGTGGTGTTGCTAGGGCAGGCAGGTGATCGCGCGGACAAGGATATCAGAGACATGACGCGAGCGGCCTGCTCGATGGAGCCCGATCTCCTGTTGGTCTGTGAACTGCCGGGTTACGAAAGAGGCCGGGAACCGTATGCCGTGCCCGGCGTGATCCGCGAAGCGGCCTTGCAAGCGGGTATTCCCGCCGATTCCATTACCCTGTTCCCCAGTCCAAAAGACGCCACGAAACAGGCGCTCGAGCAGGCCCGCCACGGCGATCTGCTGGTGTTGCTGGCGCTAACACAGCGCCAGGAAACTCTGGCCCTGGTGCATAAATTTTTGCAAGACAATGGCTAAGCTTTATTTTTATTATTCGACCATGAACGCAGGCAAGACCACGGTGTTGCTCCAGTCTGCGCATAACTACCGGGAGCGCGGCATGATGCCCATGCTGTTCACGCCGGCTCTGGATAACCGTCACCAAGTCGGGGTGATCAAGTCGCGTATCGGCCTGGAGGCGCAAGCGATTGCCTTTGCACGTGACAGTGACCTG
>JADFKH010000109.1 GCA_022565025.1 Pseudomonadota bacterium | reverse complement strand
AGGCAGTTTATATCGCCGCCATCATCGGCATGTCCATGTTTGTATCACGCATTGTAATCGGGTATTTGTTGGATAAATTTTTTGCGCCCAAGCTGGCAATCGTAGTGTTCTTAATTGGTGCTGGTGGTATCGGGCTTGTCGCATCTAATCTGTCAGTTGCCATGAGTATTTTGGCTGCCGCCATGATTGGTGTTGGTATTGGTGCGGAAACCGATATTATCAGCTATATGGCATCACGCTATTTTGGTCTACGCAGTTTTGGGAAAATTTATGGTTTCCTATTTTCTTTCTTTTATATTGGAACTGGCCTAGGTCCGCTTGTGTTGGGAATTGCTTACGAAGCGAATGGAAGTTACACCTCTACTCTTTACCAGTTCACATTCCTTAGTGTCATCATTATTCTGGTATTTTTGTCTTTTGGCCCGTATAAGTATCAGCAAAACGAAGCGCTGGAAAACAGCGACTATTCATCAGCAGGCATCAAAGGCTCGACCTAGCGGATAATGGTCAAGTTAGTCTGGCGATCGCATTTGGGAGCCGGCTCGAATATTTATGTGCCACATCCCATTTTCCTGAATTTCCTCCCCACATGACCAAATTAGTTTGGGAACCGTGTAATCTGTGGATAATGAATCAAGGACAGAATGGTTGAGGGAACTGCAGTGAAACAATCAACAATTATTGCGCCGTCTATCCTGTCGGCTGATTTTGCACGGCTGGGGCGGGAGGTGACCGATGTACTGGAAGCCGGGGCGGACTGGGTGCATTTTGACGTGATGGACAATCACTACGTGCCCAATCTCACCATCGGGCCGATGGTGTGCAAGGCCTTGCGTGAGCATGGCATCAAGGCGCCTATCGACGTCCACCTGATGGTGGAACCGGTGGATGAACTGGTGTCCCAGTTTGCGCAAGCCGGTGCCAGCCTGATCAGTTTTCACCCCCAGGCCAGCCGGCATGTCGACCGGACCATCCAGCTGATCTGTGACCACGGCTGCCAACCGGGCCTGGTGCTGAACCCGTCGACCCCGTTGGACCAGTTGCACTGGACACTGGAGCAACTCGACCTGGTACTGCTGATGTCGGTGAATCCCGGATTTGGCGGCCAGTCCTTTATTCCGCACGTGCTGGATAAGCTGCGCAAGGTTCGCGCAATGATCGATGCCAGCGGCCGTGACATCCGCCTGCAGGTGGACGGTGGTGTGAAAGTGGACAATATCGCCGATGCGGCGACTGCGGGCGCGGATACCTTTGTTGCCGGTTCGGCGATATTCGGCTCGCAAGACTACCGCGCTACGATCAGCGCGATGAAGGCGAATGCTGCTGCAGTCTGAGTTCAGGGCTTGGCGGCAGTCGGTCTGACTTGGCCGATCGCAGCGAGGGAAAGCCGATCAGCAACGGGCAATGCGGTGACCACATAGCGCAAAGGCCCTCCGGCCAGCGGTGCATCAAAGGGGTAGCAGGTCACCAGGCTGATGCGGCTGGTGCCGGGCTCGATCACGAGTTCCGCTGTGCGGCTGTCTACAATTTCGCTTGCAATGACTCGGTACTGCTGCGTCCTGTCTAGTGTCTGCACGATCAGGCGGTCACCTGCTTCCAGATCCTTCAGGAAATGGAAGTGGGTATCGCGGTGACCACTGATCACCAGGTCATGTCCCACTTCCCCATCGAGCAATACCGGCCCGAAGGCGAGGTTGCGGCCTGAATTGCCCTCCAGGATGATTTGCCGGATGCCGAGGCCGGGTACACTCAGCACACCCACCGCCCGGGTGTCCGCCCAGGGCCAGGGGCGGGCGTTTTCATTTCCCTGCTGAGCCTGTTGCCAGCTGCGTTCAATCAGCCATTGCGCCAGTTCAGCCTTGGCCGGTATCCACAGGGCGCTGACCAGGTACAGCAGGGAAAAAAAAGCGGCGGTAAAGAGAGCCGCCGCTTGAAGCCAATGACGAGTCTGCTTCATCGGAAATGCAGGAAATGGGGTCAGGAAATGGGGTCAGGTTCAATTAATCAAGGAAAGCGCGATGAGCAACAATAATTCTTTCTGCTTGATTAATTGAACCTGACCCCTTTTCCCCCGTCATTGGCGGGCGAGCGCCACCTTTTCGCGAGAGAGGCGAGAGCAGGAGCATGCAGGTGGCGATCAGGAGTGTGATGAAAGAAAGCATAAGCTGGGCGACCCAGCCGGTAGCGGTCTGCGAGAAACTGGCGGTTGTTGCTGAACTCCCGGCCGGAAGCAGGTTGGGAATCTCTTCACTATTGAGGGTTTCACCCTGCGGACGCGAAGGTGTCGCGTCGACGGCAACCATGCTGGTATAGGGCGTAAGCAGACCGAATTCCAGGGCCAGATCGGTCACTGCGTCGCGGATAAAACCGGGATCTTCGCCGAATATCCGGCTGTCCTCCAGTGCTTCGATTTTGCTTCGTGCCCATAGTGTTGCGAGGTTCTCATTGCCAACACCGGGCAGGACTGTGCTGCTCAGTTCCCAGGGCCTGCCTTCGAGTTCGCCGCAGATGGTGACCTCAACCGGCTGGAAGGGAAGGCGGGCATACAGCCACAGCGGTTCGCCCGCGTACAGGTCCGGCACAATCTCCGGGTAGAACTCGGCCTCCATACCCCAGTCCACGCATATATTCTTAATCGCCGGGTTCTGAATTCTCGACCACAGCCTGGACATGCTTTCTTCCACCTCGTTGAGACGCCCAATATGCGTATGGTTGCCGCGGCCGATTTCAGCGGCCTTGCGCATGAACCAGGAATTGGGCGCCGAGCCGATGGATACCGTGAACAGGCGGCTGTCGCGCAGCTCCTCGCCGATCTGCAGCAGCAATTCACCCTCGTTGCCGACACTGCCGTCGGTGATGAAGACGACCTGCCGCAACAGACCGGCCTGTAGTGGTAAGTTCAAAGCCATGTCCAGTGCCGGCGCCATGTTGGTTCCGCCATTGGCAACCAGATCATCGATAAACGCTTCGGCCTCAAGCAGGTAAGGGGTGTAGAGGGGCATGGACTGCGGGAAAAGTAGGTGGCTGTCAGAGTTGAAATGGATCAGGTTGAAGCGGTCATCTTCACCGAGGTAGTCCAGCCCCTGCATCAATGCCGCCTTGGCCTGGGTCAGCGAAACACCTGCCATGGAGCCCGAAGTATCGACAATGAAAACCACTTCGCGCGGCTGTGGCCGGATCGCCTCGGCCAACGGCGGGGCCAGCATCAGCATGGCGTATACGGCGTCACCGTCATCGAAAGTCATCAGGGTGGATTCGGGGGAAGTGCCAAAATCCGGCGTCCAGGTTAGTTCGAATACACGGTCGGTGCGGGTGTCGGGATCGGCCAGGTAAATCGTGTAGCCATTGAGCGAGGGTTGGATGTCCACGTCATGATAGCGGCTTTCCAGGCTGGCCAGTTTCAGGCCGGTGCGCAGATCGATATTCAGGTCCAGGTAGTGATCGTTTGGTCCGGCCCCGGTACCAAACACGGTCATGACGGTGGGAACAGGCGATGTTTCGTTGAAGAAGCCGCTCAATATTGCCGGGGCGCCCCGGTCCCATCGCGGTGTGAAGGTCATCGGGATGCGCAGGCTGAAGCTTCCATCACGGTAGTCCACCCGGGCCAGAAAGCTGATGGACACTGTGATTTCTTCATTCGGCCCGATATTGGCCAGGCGGGTTTCAAACTGATTGGCGCGCTGCTGTTCCAGCAGTATGGTCACTTTTCCGCTGGATTTTGCTTGCTGGTATTGTCGCCTGGCATCGCGTTTTTCCTGAATTTCACTGACCAGTATTCGTGTTCCGACCTGGACGGTCATCCGGTCGACTGCGGAACCATCGGGCAGGGGGAAGCGGTAGATCGCTTCTGACCAACCACGGCCGCCGTTGCGGAATGCCTGGGTGACGTCGATTCGCGCCACCAGCCCGGTAATAGTGACCTGCATCTCGGTATTGATGGCAAGACTACGCTGGCTGCCACCATCACCCTGGAATTCCAGGCCCCACTGGTCTTCCTGGGCAGTGGCTGTCTCAATCCGGAAGATCAGCAGCAGGAGCAGCAGGGCAGACAGCGTCAACAGCGCCCGGTCTTGCCATCTAAGTAATCTTTTTTGTCTCATGCCGCCTATTTAAAAACAGCGAAATGCCGTAGCGGTGTCCATAGCTGTCAAACAGCTGCCCGAATTCGGGCAAGATAAGGGCAAAGCCCGGGGTCAGGGCGATTAGAATTCACCTGTAGAGGCCCGGGCCGTATGATGAACGCGAGTGTAGTGTCCTATATTAATTGACGATTAAGCGAGACGAGAAGGTATTAGCTGTAAGGCGCGTCTCGCAGGGAATGGCTGGTCCTTCCCAAGAGGCGCAACGCAGCAGATGATGCCTTCTCGTCTCGCCCGCAGGGAGCCCCACAAAAGACCCAATCCTGCGTTCCAGCCTTGGTTAAGGGAGCGGCCATTAACTGCAGGCTGCGCCTTGACTTGAATCTTTTGTGGGGCTCTTAATCACCAATTAATATAGGACACTACACTGAAGAGCGGAGGTACTATGCAACGACATATAGCCATTGTGGAGGATGAGGCCACGATCAGGCATAACTACGAGGATGCCCTGCGGCGTTTCGGCTACCGGGTGACCGGTTTCGGTGACAAGGATTCAGCGATGGCGGCCATGACCCGGCGCTTGCCCGACCTGGTCATTATCGACGTTGGCCTGGGCGATGAATATGAGGGTGGTTTCGAGCTTTGCCGCGAGCTGCGCAGCATGTCCAGGAGCCTGCCGATCATCTTCCTGACGGCACGGGACTCCGACCTGGACGTCATTTCGGGCTTGCGACTGGGGGCCGATGACTACCTGACCAAGGACATCAGCCTGCAGCACCTGGTGGCGCGCGTTGTGGCTTTGTTCCGCCGCGTTGAGGCGCTGTCCGGAATGTCCGGCGATGAGAACATGCTGGAACGGGGACCCTTGAAATTCTCGGTGGAACGCATGGAAGTCAGCTGGAAAGATCAGCCGGTGCAGTTGACGGTCACGGAATTTTGGATCATCCATTCCCTGATCCGCCACCCGGGCCACGTACGCTCACGCGCGCAACTGATGGACGATGCCAACGTGCTGGTGGACGACCAGACCATCACCAGCCACGTCAAGCGCATCCGCAGAAAATTCCTGCAGGCAGATGCTGAATTTGATCGGCTGGATACCGTTTACGGGGCAGGGTACCGCTGGAAACAATAGTGTTCTCATGAAACTGAAGAACCAGCTCTTGGCGCTTTCCGCGCTGACCCTGTTGCTGCCGTGGTCCGGCTGGAAATTGTTACAGGAACTCGAGCACTTCCTGCGCGAGGCCCAGGAAAACGCGATGCTGGCCTCCGCCCGGACACTGGCAGGAGCGATGCCGCTGGAATACCAGAGTCGCCTGGTATTCGCCCCGGACCTGTACCTGGTCGTCAGGGACTTGCAACGTCCGCCGAACCTGGACGGCTATGTGGACGACTGGCCCGGCCCCGGCCATGGGCTGGAATTCCGCTCTGCGGATGGTGAATTAACCGTCAATGTGCTGGCCGGCAGCTACCGGGACCAGTGGTATCTGCTGTTCGATGTGCATGACCTGACCCCCGCTTATACGCGGGCATACACGGATGAAAGCCAGGCAGACGGCATTCAACTGCTGCTGCGCAATCCTCGTGGTTTACTCAGTTTTGGCATCTGGCCGGAAGCGCCAGGGCCGTTGCGCTTGAGTAACGAGGGCGACGCCAACGCCCAGGTGGAAGGCTTCTGGCTGGATGTCGACACAGGCTACCGCGTAGAACTTTCACTGCCGGGCACCGTGCTCAATTCTGCCGTCAGTTTCCTGGTCCGGGATGGCGCTCAGGACGGCACGATGGCTGATGCTGGGGCTGACCGGGCCGCAGGTTCTCTGCATCAGGGTGCTCCTGCGCAATGGATCAGCCTGATAGAGCCATGGCAGGGACTGTCCCAATGGTTTGCCCAAACGGTGACCGGATCCAATCGCGCCTGGCTGGTAGACCGCCAGGGCTGGGTGCTGGCGGACTCGGGTGTGACCACCTCGCCCGGCACACTCCAGACCACCTGGCTGCAGCGTCTTTTGTATCGTCTGGTGGCGGGATCACGCACGCAGTTAGTCGATGAATGGCCTGAGGAACCCGTCAGGTTTAACGATGAAGTCGTGCGTCAAGCGCTGTCCGGCAAGGAGGCGATTGCCTGGTCGCAGGACATCGACACTGCCGTGGTCCGCAATGCCGTGTCGGTGCCGGTCGAGTTGGAGGGTGGGATCAGAGGAGCCATCGTCATGCAGTCAGCTTCCGAGGGGCTGCTGCTGGTGACCAACCGCGCCCTGGGTAGATTGCTGTTTACCACCATGATGATGACCCTCGGCCTGGCGGCCGGATTGTGGTTTTTCGCCACCAGGCTGTCACAGCGGGTGCGCCGCCTGAGCGGGGCGGTCAGCCAGGCGATGGAAGACGGTTTGAATCCGGCCAGTTCACAGCAGGAAATCCTGCCCCTGGTAGCGGACCGGGATGAACTGGGTGAACTGGCCAGGAACAACGAAAAATTGCTGCAGGCGGTGGCGGACTACCGGCAGTATTTGCAGACCCTCGCCGGTAAGCTCTCCCACGAACTGAAAACGCCCCTGGCCATCACGCGCTCCTCGCTGGAAAACCTCGCCAGCCAGGAACTGAATGCCGGCTCACGCCGCTTCCTGGACCGGGCGCTGGAGGGCCTTGATCGTCAGGCCGCCATCGTGCGGGCGATGAGTGAGGCCAGCCGTTTGGAGGCGTCGATCCAGGTGGCGGAATGGGAAGAGATCGATCTGAGAAGCCTGGTACGCCATTGCGCAGAGGCATACAGAGCGGTTCATCCGGGGCGCCGGCTGGATACCGAACTCCCGATTGATCCTGCAACCGTCAACTGCGCGCCTGAGTTGTTGGCCCAGGCACTGGACAAGCTGGTCGACAACGCGGTGTCGCTGACCACGGATCAGGATGTCGTGACCCTGGCCATCAAGAGGGAAAGTGGTCAGTACCTTATTTCCGTGAGCAACACCGGCACCCGTCTACCTGAGGAATTCCAGGAACGCCTGTTCGATTCACTCGTGTCGTTACGTGAAAAACGCGGTGCTGCGCCCCACCTGGGTCTGGGTTTGTATATCGTCCGGTTGGTGGCTGCCACGCACAACGGTTCGGTCCAGGCCCGTAACCTGCCGGCTCAAGGCGGTGTCGAATTCACCATCAGCATACCTGTTCTGAAGCACGCTCCTGGTGAAGGTAGGTAATATCCACCTATCTTGATAGAATCTGGGCTTCTTGCCGACAAAAATGGAATGCAGTGGACAGGGAAGCGTTTGAACAGCTCAAGGCAGAGGGTTACAACCGGATACCCGTTTACCGGTCCGTACTGGCGGACCTGGATACCCCCTTGTCGGTCTACCTCAAATTGGCGGACGGGCCCGATGCCTATCTTTTCGAATCCGTCGAGGGTGGTGAAACCTGGGGCCGCTTTTCCATCATCGGTTTGCCTTGCACGCAACGATATGAGCTCAGGGGCACGACACTAACCGTCTATGCAGAGGGTGAAGCGGTTGCCGAGGAAACCATTGACGATCCTTTCGAGGCCATCTCCCGCTTGCAAAAGGAGTTCACCGCGCCCCGGCTGCCCGAGCTTCCTGTTTTCACCGGCGGGCTGGTGGGATATTTCGGCTACGAGATCGTCCAGCGCTTTGAATCGCGGCTGATCGACGAGGATAAACCGGATGAGCTGGGCACGCCTGACATGGTGCTGCTGTTGTCCGAGGAGGTCGCGGTGTTCGACAACCTGGCTGGAAGGTTGTACCTGATCGTCAATATCGACCCGTCCAGGCCCGATGCGTGGAAGGCGTCACAACGCCGCCTGGACAAACTGACCCACAGGCTGCGCTGCGGTAGTCCGGGGTACGGGGATCCGCTGGCGCATCCACCGGTGGCGGAGCAGGACTTTCATTATGGTTTCAGCCGCGATGACTTCATCGCTGCGGTGCGCAAGTGCAAGGAATACATTCTCTCCGGGGATATTTTCCAAGTCGTTCTGTCGCAACGCATGAGTGTGCCTTTTACCGCCCGTCCACTCGATGTGTACCGGGCGCTGCGGGCGCTCAATCCTTCACCATACATGTTCTATATCGACCTGGGCGACACCCAGATTGTCGGCTCTTCTCCCGAAGTCATGGTGCGCGTACAGGACCGGCAGATCACCTTGCGCCCCATCGCCGGCACCCGGCCCAGGGGTGAGTCCATTGAGGAGGATCGGGCTCTGGAAGAAGAGCTGCTTAACGACCCCAAGGAACGCGCTGAGCACTTGATGTTGATCGACTTGGGCCGCAATGACGTGGGCCGGGTGGCCAAAACAGGCACCGTCCGGGTCACCGACAACATGATTATTGAGCGCTATTCGCATGTGATGCACATCGTCTCGCAGGTGGAAGGAGAACTGGCCGAGGGGCTGACGACTGTCGATGCGATTCGTTCATCCTTCCCCGCCGGCACGCTGTCCGGCGCGCCCAAGATTCGCGCGATGGAAATCATCAACGAGTTGGAGCCAATGCGCAGGAACGTGTATGCGGGGGCGGTGGGTTATCTCACCTGGCACGATGATGCCGATCTTGCCATCGCCATCCGCACCGCGGTGATCAAGGACGGCATGCTGCATGTCCAGGCCGGCGCGGGTATCGTCGCCGACTCAGACCCGCAAAAGGAGTGGGAAGAGACCATGGACAAGGGCAGGGCACTGATCGCCGCAGTGAACAGCGCTGCCGCCGGCTTGTAACAGGTATGAATTCAGTCGCGGGTAGCGAAATTCACGGAGGTTTCCTGAATATTGAAGAGTAAAGACACTTGATGAACGATGGCAAGCACACTGGCGGTTCTGGTGAGAGGAATTTCGAATTCCGGCTGCTTTGTGTCGGCGATATTCATTTGGGACGCAGGCCAAGCCGTATTCCGCAGGACATTGATGAATACGGTGTCAATTTGGCTGACCTGACACCGGTCGCAGCATGGAAGAAGGCCGTCGCCTGGGCGATCGACAACGACATCGACGCAGTGGTGCTTGCTGGCGATG
>JADFKH010000290.1 GCA_022565025.1 Pseudomonadota bacterium | reverse complement strand
AAGACCTTGTGCTCATAGAGCACCAGCAAGCGGCCCAGCATGGCGGAGCTTAACTCATCCAGCAGGATTATATTCGATGGCCGGTTGCCGGGCATGATCCGGTGTGGCAGCAGCGCTGCCAATTCTTCCTCGGCCACGCCCTGCCCGCGCATCATATTCAGGGTTTGATCGCGGTCACGGCCCACCGCAAGGGCGGTCGCCTGTGCCAGCATATGGGACAACAATTGCTGCTGCGCCTCATGATCCTCATGATCCGGATTCACCACGCCGATAAAGTCCAGCGGGACCACGGTGGTGCCCTGGTGAAATGCCTGGAACAGGGCGTGCTGTGCGTCCGTACCGCAATCACCCATAACCACCGGCGCAGTGTCCAGGGAAACCGGCTGGCCGGATGTATTGACCGACTTGCCGTTCGACTCCATCTCCACCTGCTGCAACCAGCTCGGCAGACCCTTCAATCGACTGTCATAGGGGATGAGGCCATGGACATCGTAGCCGCATATGTTGCGGTGCCAAATGGACAACATGGCCAGGATGACCGGCAGGTTGTCGCGCAGGGGTGCTTCGCGAAAATGGCGATCCATCGAGGCTCCGCCCTGCAGGAATTGCTCAAATGAATCCGTCCCCATGCTTACCGCAGCAGTCACGCCGACCGGCGACCAGATGGAAAAACGGCCTCCCGTCCAGGTGCCCATTTGCAGTATGTGATCGGCGGGAACACCAAATTGACTGGCCTTGGCGGTGGCGGCAGTGACCGCAAATAATCTCCGTTCGGATTGTTCCGGGCTGAGCGATGCTGACTGCCACTGGCGGATACGGTTCGCGTGCAGCAGCACCTCGCTGGTGGTGAAACTTTTTGACACCAGCATCACTGCGGTTTCGCGTGCATCGATCCCCTCGAGCAGACGTTCACGCTCAAGCGCATCGACCGAGGCGAGAAAATGTATCTGCGGACAATCCCTGCTGGGTGGAAACGCTTCACACAGCAGTCGTGGCCCCAGCAACGATCCCCCAATCCCGACATGAATGAGATGCCGGATGCGGCCCTGCCCTGCCTCACCCGGAAGTTGCCCCCGGTGCAGGGCATGTGCAATTTCCCTCAGGCGATCGGTGGCGCCGGCCAGTGATTCTGCCTCGTCAGAGGAAAGGAGATCGGAAAAGTTCTTCTCGCGCCACACAGGGTGCAACACCGCCCGGTGTTCGGTAAAGTTGATCCGCGCCCCTTGGTACATGCGCTCGCGCAGTGCTTCAACGCCACTGGCGCTGGCCAGTTCCATCAAGTTTTCAAAATCACCCAGACTCATTGCCGTGCGCGAAAAATCAAGCAATATTCCGTCGAAAGACCTGGAAAACTGTTCAAACCGGTCTTTTTCGTTGGATAAAAGTTGTTTTAAGGACACTCCATGACTGTTGCTTTTATGCAACACTTGCATGATCTTGGTGATTTTTTCAGAATTCTCGATCATCATTTTGGAATTTGAGTGGTTTCAGATCGGCTGAATATTCAAATTGGAAAACAAAACAAATACAGACCTGCTTGGAAAAAAACATTGCCTGGAGCAGGAAAACCGCATAACAGAGCCATTATCCAGCACAGAGCAGTAGGAAGGCAAGGAATGAAATCAGCGGAAATTGGATAAAAAAAACCTCTCCCCCGTGAGGAGGAGAGGCAGACTTTTGGAGTGATGTACCCGTCTTTCGCGCCCTGCGACCTCGGTAAATGTTGCAGTTTTACCAAGGTTGGTTGTAATAATACCACTAACCGCCATTATTGCAAGCCCTGTTTATTTTAAAATTATCAATCAGGCGGGTGTTTCCGCACCGCACTGCTGCCAATAAACGCAGGTCCTGGTCATTGTTGCCCGGCACCGCCAGGTCCCTTGCTCGCCTGATGGCTACATATTCCACGCCAAGCTTATGTTTTTTAAGCTGAATCTCTGCCATATTTTCCAGCAATGATAAGTCCACACCTGCTTGAGCGGCACGTTCGGCCGTCTCCCGCAGCACAGCCTGCAGGCATTGAGCTCTGGCCAGTTGTTCACTGTTCAGGTAGCTATTGCGCGAACTTAAGGCAAGCCCGCTGTTTTCCCGTACCGTTGGCACGGCATGGATGTGAATGTCGTAGCCCAGATCCTCCACCATGCGTCGAATGATCAGCAACTGCTGGTAGTCTTTTTCACCGAACACGGCCACATCCGGGTTGACCAGGTTGAACAGGCGCGCCACCACCGTGACGACGCCATCATAGTGACCCGGACGGAACTGGCCCTCCAGCGTGGAGGCAAGATCCGGCGCAGCGCCAAGCATGACCGCGTTTTCA
>JADFKH010000108.1 GCA_022565025.1 Pseudomonadota bacterium | reverse complement strand
TCAGCCGGTACTCTCCTCCTCTGCCAGCCAGTCCCTGGGGGCCAGGAAATCGTAGAGCCTTGCTTCTTCGGTATCGGCTTCTGGCTGCCAGTTGTAACGCCAGGAAACCAGCGGTGGCAGGGACATCAGGATCGATTCAGTGCGCCCGCCCGACTGCAGGCCAAACAGCGTACCTCGATCGTAGACCAGGTTAAACTCCACGTAGCGCCCCCTGCGGTAGAGCTGGAACTGCCGTTGCTGCTCAGTCCACGGGTGGTTTCTGCGCCGCTGCACGATCGGTAAATAGGCATCCAGGTAACTGTCACCGACGGCGCGCATGAATGCAAAACTGCGTTCGAAACCCCATTCGTTCAGGTCATCAAAAAACAGCCCGCCAACGCCGCGAGCCTCACCCCGGTGCTCGAGGAAAAAATAGCGATCACACCACTCCTTGAAGCGTGGGTAAACATCTTCACCAAAGGGCTTACAGGCAATCCGAGCGGCCTGGTGCCAGCCGACGATGTCTTCGATAAACGGATAATAAGGGGTCAGGTCATAACCACCCCCAAACCACCAAACTGGCTGTTCCCCCTCCTTTTCAGCCAGGAAAAAGCGCACATTGGCATGACTGGTGGGTACATACGGATTTTCCGGGTGTATGACCAATGACACGCCCAGGGCTTCGAAACTACGTCCAGCCAGTTCCGGCCTGGCGGCAGTGGCCGATGGCGGCAGACTGGCGCCGGTCACCTGTGAAAAATTGACTCCAGCCTGCTCGAACACGGCCCCTTGCCGCAGTATCCGGGTCTGCCCCCCACCGCCTAGGACCGGGCCACTTTGTCTTTCTTTGCCCTGTTTTTCATCGTGTGCATGTGACCAGTCATCCCGCAGAAATCTGGCCTGCCCGTCTTCGTTTTCCAGTTTCGTGCAGGTACTATCCTGCAGCGCCAGCAGGTAGTCCCGGACCGCTTCAAGGCAAATATTCGTCATTTCCCGCTGCGGATTACCGCACCGCTGACCAGGTCGCGGATTTCACTGGGCTTCCCATCCTTACCCAATGCTCCGGCAACGATTCCGCCCAGGAGAGAACCAAAATACTCTTCTACCTGTCCGGCGCTTCGCGCCGGCTCGAATGAACTGGGATTGGCACTGGTCGAAACGATCGCACCCTCAAAGGCAGCACACAAGGCCCGGCACACGGGATGGGCAGTCAGGCGTAATGCAATGGTGTCATGGTTTCCTGCCAGCCAGTCGGGTACTTTGTTAGCGCGTGGAAACAACCAGCTGACCGGCCCTGGCCAGCTTGACCCCGCGCGCTGGTGCAGCGCTTCACTTACCGGTTCGACATAGGACTCAAACTGCTCGAACTGATCGGCGATCAGGATCAAGCCAACGCTGGCCGGTCGCCCCTTCAAGCAGAGCAATTGTCGAACCGCCGCTTCGTTGCCGGGATCACAACCCAAACCAAACACTGCCTCGGTAGGATAGGCAATGATTTTCCCACCATGCAGGCATTGCGCTGCCTGTTCGACTGTCAGGAGGCTGTGTTGAAGCACTGTGACTTATCCCCCGCTGGTAACGCTAGCGTTGGCTGCTTTTTCTTGTGACTTTCTTCTTGGTCGTTTTTTTCTTCTTGGAAGACTTCTTTTTGCCGGTATATTTTGCCCTACGCTTCTTTGATATTTGCTTCTTGGCGGTCTTTTTCTTCGCTGCTTTCTTGCCACGACGCTTGTCGGGAGCCGCTTCGATCGCTGCCAGACACTCTTCCAGGGTCAACGATGCTACTTCGCGATCTTTCGGCATACGGGCGTTTTTATTGCCATCCGTAATGAAGGGACCCCAACGGCCTTTCAGAATCTGCACATCGGAGCCTTCCCAGGTCCGTAAGATGCGGTCGAGGTCTGCTTGTTTTTTGGCGGCCACCAGTTCCAGCGCGTGTGACAGTTCTACCGTGTGCGGATCGGCGTCCTTCAAAGATACGAACTTATTTCCATAGCGGATGTAGGGACCGAAGCGCCCGATACTGGCCGACACGGTTTCACCTTCCGCTGTAACACCCAAATCTCGGGGCAACTTGAATAATTCAAGCGCCTCCTCGAGGGTAATGGTCTCAAGGCGCTGCGTGCGACGCAATCCGGCAAAGCGTGGTTTTTCCTCATCATCGACCGTGCCGATTTGTGCATGTGGACCGTAGCGCCCGAACCGGACCGATACGTCCTTGCCGGAATCCGGGTCCTTGCCTAGAATCCGGGTCAGCGTGGCCTCGCGGCGGCTGACGGTTTCTTCCTTTTCTTTCACCAGGCGAATAAACGGCTTCCAGAATTGCATCAGCGGCGGAATCCAGTGAATCTCTCCCCTGGAGATTTCATCCAGCGTATCCTCCATCCTGGCGGTAAATTCATAATCCACATAAGCTTCGAAATGGGTGGCGAGAAACCGTGCAACCACCCGCCCGATATCAGTAGGAAAAAAACGCCTGCGGTCCAGTTCCACGTAATTGCGGCGCAGCAGGGTCTGAATGATGCTGGCGTAAGTCGAGGGCCGGCCGATGCCATAGTCTTCAAGCGCTTTCACCAGGCTGGCCTCGGAAAAACGCGGTGGCGGCTCGGTAAAATGCTGCTCCGCACGGACTTTTGCCAGGTTTACCACCTCACCCTCTTGCATGTCAGGCAGGTGGAACTCCTGCTCTTCTTTTCCCGCGGGCTGCGATTCCTGGTATGCGCGCAGGAACCCCTGGAAAGCAATAACTGAGCCGTTCGCCCTGAAAGTGGCATCGGCGTCACAATCAAATTCAACCTGCACGGTATCGACCAGTGCCGGTGTCATCTGGCACGCCATCGCCCGTCGCCAGATCAGTTCATACAGGCGGAATTGATCCTCGGATAAATTCTTTTTAACCTGACCCAGTGTCAGTGCTGCCGAGGTGGGCCTGATGGCCTCGTGAGCTTCCTGTGCATTCTTGGCCTTGGTTTTGTAGAAATTGGGCTTCTCTGGTAAAAATTCTGCGCCATAGCGGCTTTTGATCTGGCCCCTCAGGTTTGTCAACGCATCGTTTGACAGGTGTACCGAGTCGGTTCGCATGTACGTGATCAGACCCTGGCTGACGCCGTTAATCTTTACCCCCTCGTACAGGCCCTGGGCCGTGCGCATGGTTCTTTGTACGGAAAAGCCAAGTTTCCGGGCCGCATCCTGCTGCAATGTGGAGGTAATGAAGGGTGGAGCCGGGCGCCGCTTACGTTGCTTACGAGTGACACGGTTAACTGCCAGCTTGCCTGCTGCTGCCTTGGTCAGGCGATCACGGACCCGATGAGCATATTCCGTGGTATTGATGTCAAACTGTTTTAGACGCTCGTTTTCCAGGCGGACCAGGCGTGACTCGAAAGGTTTGCCGGCGTGGCTCATATCCGCTTCGATGGTCCAGTATTCCTGCGAATCGAACTTCTCTATTTCGTATTCGCGCTCGACGATCATCCGCAAAGCAGGGCTCTGCACCCGCCCGGCGGATAGTCCGGTCTTGATCTTTTTCCACAGCAGGGGCGAAAGGTGGAATCCCACCAGGTGATCCAGCGCCCTGCGCGCCTGCTGGGCATTAACCAGGTTCATGGAGAGCTCCCGTGGATTGTCTACCGCATCCTTGATGGCTTTTTCCGTGATTTCAGAAAACTCGATGCGATAAAAAGGGATTTTTTCCGTGATGCCTTGCTCCCGGAGAATTTCATGCACATGCCAGGAAATAGCCTCACCCTCGCGATCAAGGTCAGTGGCCAGGTACACGGCATCTGCTTTTCTCGCTGCCGCGATGATTTTCCTGACATGCTTCTCGCTGCCTTCATTGAGTTCGTAGGTCATCGCGAAATCGTTGTCGGGATCAACCGCGCCATCCTTCGAGGGCAGATCCCTGACATGTCCATAGGTAGCCAGGACCTGGAAATCCGGGCCCAGGTACCTGTTGATGGTGCTCGACTTGGCGGGCGATTCTACGATCAGCAGTTTGATAACTTAATCCTTACACTCAAAAGCGAGATATTTCGCTGTTCAATTCCGGGGATAATTGGGGACAAATATGCGGCCAAACCGCATGCGCCCCCTTTTTAATGGCGCTATATTAATGGCGGTAGTCTTGCTCTGTGTCAAACATCATGTCTTCCATCCAAGCGTAATTGGCTTCCTGCCCGGGCTGGTTGAACAGCACCATCAACACCACCCATTTCACATCGTCCAGTGTTATTTCATCGCTCTCCAGGGCCAGCAAGCGGTCGATGACCAGTTCCCGGCGCTGCGCGTCCAGGATGCCCACATTCGAAAGGTACATAATGAAGTCCCGGCAGGCAGTATCAATGCGAGTGGTTTCGAAATCTACAAAAATACGAATGGGTTGATCGGTCTGCATTTTGAATTCGGGCTGAAAGCGCTGTTCAGCCAAACCATCAAGCCAGTTGAATGCCTTGCCGATTTCGCCATTGCTGAACCCAGCCTCATGCAGGTTTTCTTCCATGGAAGCACGGTCAGGTTCATCTTCAAGTTCATCGTAAAAGTAATTCTCAAACAGGTACATCAGGACGTCGAGTACGTTTTCTTTCATTATTAACCTCGTTATTTTCGGCTGTAGGCTCCTCCTGGATGGGCCTCAACCTTTCCTCCCAACTCCAGCATAAGAAGCATGGCCGAGACGGCACGCGCCGTCAATCCACTTTGTTCAATTATCGAGTCCACCGGCTTTGGATCGAAGCCCAGGCAAGACCACAACAGTCGATAATCAGGATCCTGCTCCAGTTGGGGCTGCTGGCCTCTAATCTCAAGCTCCCCCTGCTCCGGTTGCTGCAACTGTTTTTTCAGTTCTCCAGCGAGTTGACCGGCCATGGGCGCCAATTCTTCCATGATCTGGGCGACATTCTCCACCAGCCGCACACCTTCCCGGATCAGGCGGTGGCAGCCCTTGGACATCGGGTTGTGGATCGAACCCGGCAGGGCAAATACCTCCCGGCCCTGGTTGCCCGCCATTCGTGCCGTAATCAAGGTGCCGCTGTTCAGCCCCGCTTCGATGACGAGAACACCCAGGCTGAGGCCTGAAATGATGCGGTTTCTGGAAGGGAAATGCGCACGCCTGACCGGTGTTCCCGGTGGAAATTCGGACACCAGCGCGCCTTGCTGACAAATTCTCGATGCCAGGTCACGACTGCTGACCGGGTACACGATATCCAACCCGGTACCCGTGACGGCAACCGTGTAACCACCGGCATCCAGTGCAGCGCCATGCGCAATGGAGTCGATGCCACTGGCCATTCCGCTGGTCACCGTCAAACCCTGGCGGGATAATTCTGCGGCGAAGTCCAGAGCATTGTCCCTGCCACCCGCCGTTGGATTTCTGCTTCCGATTACCGCGATCTGCGGCTGCCACAAGGTGTCGGGATCACCGTCTACAAACAACGCCGCCGGGGGCGAAGGAATGTCCCGCAAAAGTGCGGGGTATTGGTCGCTATCCCAGGTCAGCAGGTGATGAGGAGGTGTTGCCAACCAACGAGTGTCGAATTCCAGCAGGCCGGCATCGTAATTCCGGAATGCCTTGATCGTAGTGTCATCCAGCCCGGCGCGCTTCAGTTCTGCGTGCCCGGCCGAGACGACCACGTCAATTCCACCCAGTTCTTCAACCAACCGGATAAGGCGTGCGCCCCCCATCCGGGGTGCGCGAATTGCAATGAGCCAGTCTTTCTGCTTCGTGGCGGCATTCTCCGGAATTTGCTGCCAGCAGAGAATTGCTTACAGCGTACTACAAACGATCGTCCGGATCGCGCAGGCGGTCAAATTCCCGCACAACCCGTGAACCACTCATGACAATTCCGTAGCTGATGTCGTCGAATGTCCTGAAAACCATCACGTGACCGTCGAACACCTCCGGTAAGCGGACTTTGGCATCTTTACTAAAACTGCCGTAGCGGTAGCCGGTGCTGTCCCTGACTTCCTCACCCTGCCGGAATGCAGAGAACACATGGCCTGACTGCAAACCCTGCCTGTTACCCCCGTTGATGGAGACGATCTGAAAAGTGCCTGCGCCAACCTTCGTACCGGAAGTGGCAAGAACCCGGAGACCATCAGGAGTCGAATCCATCGCACGCGGGAAGAAGGTGCTTTCATACCCCATGTCACTTACCGGTAGTATAAAGTCTCCCGGCTTGACCTCTGTACGATCACGGATTATTTCCAGGACGGAAATTTCCCCTGCCTGGCTCACCCGCACGCGGCTGACTTCGGTCATCTCGTAGCCAACCGGGTTCTTCGCCTTGTGGTTCCACGGATGCGTTGTGTCCCAAAGGCTTTCATTGCGATCCCAGACCTTGGGCGCCTGTTTCCAGTGCTCCTGGGGATTGACACGACGTATTTCCGGCGGATCACCAACGGCGTCGTAGATATTCGTTAAACGGGCAACAACGTATTCCTCACCGACCTGGCCGTTAAGGCCTCTGGAGTAAGTGTGATCCCCGAAGGTGGCCGACAGGCGATTTTCGGTATTGGCCAGAATATAGGGCAATCCTTCGAATTCACCCGGTGACAACACCATGATATCGCGAATGAACGGCCTGATCGACTCAAAGGACACAGTATTGATGGGATCATCCAGGTCAACGACACGCACGGAGGGACTGAGCTTGACCGTGTCTCCCCGGCGTAGCCTTAATTGCGGAACACCATCGATATAAACCAGTGAAACAACGTCGCCCGGGTAAATCAGGTGTGGATTCGCGATTTGCGGATTGGCATGCCAGATCGAGGGCCATTGCCAGGGTTTATCCAGGAATCTCCCGGATATATCCCACAAGGTATCTCCCTTGACCACGACATATTCGTCAGGATGATCGGACCGTATAGACACGTCCTGTGCCATAACAACCCCGGTCAGCAGTGCCGTAAAAGCGATGTAAATGAGTTTTCTGATCACGTTCCTTCCTCTCTAGTAGGCATCCAGCCATCTTGTAGATGCGGTCAGTTTTTACTCTGGCGAACAAGGCCCGCCATTAGCTATCATAGTAAATACTGAAACAAAGTTCACCTAAATTATTTTTTTGCAAGTGTAACCATATGGCCAATCTGAATATTATTGAATTTCCTGATCCCCGTCTGCGAAAGATTGCAACGCCTGTAGAGGCATTCGATGCCGATTTGGGCCGCCTGATTGACGCTATGTTTGAAACCATGTACTCAGCCCAGGGAATCGGTCTGGCAGCCACACAGGTGGACGTTCACAAACAATTGCTGCTGCTTGACGTCAGCGAAACACGGGATCAGCCCCATGTTTACATCAATCCCCGAATCATTGAAAGCGAAGGCAGTGAAACCTGCGAAGAGGGCTGCCTCTCAGTACCCGGAATTTACGCGGAAGTCAGCCGGGCGGAAAAAATCCGTATTTCTGCCCGGGACCCGGACGGAAATCTATTTGAGGAAGCACTGGATGGCATGCACGCTGTGT
Organism: Pseudomonadota bacterium; assembly: GCA_022565025.1. GTDB lineage: Bacteria > Pseudomonadota > Gammaproteobacteria > Xanthomonadales > SZUA-36 > JAJRRA01. The sequence continues at coordinate 1,849 of JADFKH010000108.1, read as the reverse complement.
GCTTCCAACACGAAATGGATCACCTGAAGGGAAAACTGTTTATCGACTACCTGTCGCCACTCAAACGACGTATGGTTCGTAAAAAACTGGAAAAACAGCGCCGGCAGGAGATCCAGAACGCCACCGGACCCCGCATGTAATCCACATGTCGAACGACCCGAAATTACGGATTATTTATGCCGGCACACCTGATTTCGCCATCCCATCCCTGCAGCGACTGCTTAGCCATGGGTTCAGACCTTTAGCCGTCCTTACCCAGCCGGACCGGCCGGCAGGACGAGGCCGCCGCTTGCAGGCAAGCCCGGTCAAACAAGCGGCGAAAGCGGTAAATATACCGGTGTATCAGCCAACATCCTTGACAGGGCTTGATGCGGCAGAACAGATTTCAGCACTTCAACCGGATCTGTTGATTGTCGTCGCCTACGGGCTGATCCTGCCGCCAACCATTCTGAATGTACCGACGCACGGCTGCTGGAACATCCATGCCTCGTTGCTTCCTCGCTGGCGTGGCGCCGCCCCCGTTCAGCGTGCCATTGAAGCCGGAGATTCCGAAACGGGTATTTGTATCATGCAAATGGATGAGGGGCTCGACACCGGGCCAGTGCTGCATCGTGTCATCCTACCGATAGGCGAGAACGAAACCGGCGGTTCCCTGCATGATAAATTGGCGAAAGCGGGCAGCAACGCCTTGTTATCCTGTATTGAAGCTCTTACCAGGGGCGCGCCACCAGTACCGGTCGGGCAGACCGAGCAAGGGCTCAGCTACGCACCCAAACTATTGAAAGCAGAAGCGCAGATCAGCTGGCAGGAACCTGCTCAGCAGCTGGAGCGACGGGTCCGCGCTTTCAACCCCTGGCCGGTGGTCTGGTGCACCATCAACGGTGAGCGCACGCGCATCTGGCGCGCCACACATGAAAAACGGGATCACGACAAGGAACCGGGAACGGTGTTGAAGGCAAACAAAGCAGGCATTGAAGTCGCTACCGGAAAACAGATTTTGCGCCTGCTGGAATTGCAAAGACCAGGCGGAAAACGAATTAGCACCGCGGAATACCTCAATGCCCGCAGCCTGCCTGGACGCCTGGATGGCTAAAAAAAACCCCCGGCAAAACCCCCGGCTAAGCGCCATCAAAACCCTTGCAAACGTACTGGATAAAGGCCAGAACCTGTCCGATGCTGACCGCACCGCTGTGCTGGCGGATGAACGCGACCGGTCACTCGCCAGGCACCTGGCTTACGGGGTGTGCCGTTGGCTCAACAGCCTTGAATGGCTGTCGAGCAAGTTGTTGCGCAAGCCACTGAAAAAACGTGACAGGGACATCCACCGCCTGATCCTGATGGGGCTCTTCCAGCTATGGCACGATGGCACGGCCCCATACGCGGTGATTAACGAAACCGCAGAATGTGCCCGGCTGGCCGGAAAAGCCTGGGCTGTAGCCGTTATCAACGCTGTGTTACGGCGTTTCCAGAGGGGTCGCCAACAATGGCTGGATCAACTGGGAAACCAGCCGGAACAATTTGCACATCCCGGTTGGCTGCTGCAAAAAATACAGGCAAACTGGCCGGATGAGTGGCAGGAAATCGTGCAAGCGAACAACCATGCTGCACCCCTATGGCTGCGAATCAACCGGTCAAAACAAAAGCAAAATGACGTAACGAACCTGCTCAGCAGTAGTGGGTTCACCGTCGTCAGACACCCGAGCGCCCCGGATGCCATTAAGCTGAGCCCGCCCGCCCCGGTGTCCGGCATCCCGGGTTTCTCCAAGGGACTGGTTTCCGTGCAGGACCCCGCCGCCCAGTTGGCTGCCGACCTGTTGGAACTGGATGATCATCTCCGGGTGCTGGACGC
>JADFKH010000005.1 GCA_022565025.1 Pseudomonadota bacterium | reverse complement strand
TCTGGTAATTTTTACGCATGAATTAATGCATGTGGTGGTTGGTTCGCAGAAATACAACCGAACCACTGGAGAGCCCGAATACCCCTTTGGGTTTGCAAATCCGAACCAGCAGCCACTGTTTCCGCAACAGCGTGCTGAAATCATGGGCGGCAAAATTCCATTAAGTTCAGTCGTTTCCAAGATGCCCCGGTCGCTCAAACAATGCAAAATCGGCAGGCGGACTGCAGAGGAAATCGGGTTCTTTGCACAGTTGATGGAATAGGGCTTGTAAACTCTTGCCGGGTGACTACGTTGCAGGCGCAAAGGGTCCCGTCAAGGCGCAAGCAATATGTGGGCTAATGCCCATCCTCGGCACGATACCCTTTGGAATGTCGTTGAATGAAGGCAAGAGCCATTTTTCGTGGCATCAACCTGACCAGTGTTGCGATAAACCGGTTGACGCGGCCGGGAACCGCAACTACCAGGGGAGCCTGTTTCATGACAGAGACAATGGCGAACCGCACCACTTCATCCGCGTTCATCCACATGTAGGAAGCCATTTCGCTGGTCATTTCGCGGTTGCCAAGGACATCGTGAAACTCCGAGTAAGTGAACCCCGGGCACAGCGCTGATACTGACACGCCTGTGTCCAGATTTTCCATGGCAAGAGACTCGGAAAACCGGATCAGGAAGGCCTTGGTGGCGCCATACAAAGTGTGCCTGGCCGAGCCTGAAACCAGGCCGGCAAGCGATGCTACGTTGACCACAAACCCCCGCCGTCTTCGCTGCATTCCCGGCAACAAACGCCAGGTTAACTCGCATACAGAGCCAAGCATGACCCGCAGAGAATCGGCATGGGTTTGCCAGCTCGGCTCGGTAAATGTTCCCGCTACTCCGTATCCTGCATTGTTCACCAGAAATTCAATTTCGATGGCATCGGTTTCAAGCGCTGCGCACAGCTTTTCGATGGCATCGGGCAAGGCCAGGTCAAAGGGGTAACAGCGGCATTCGACACCGTGCTCCTTGGCCAGGCGATCGGCGAGTAGATTGAGGCGGTCTTTACGCCGTGCTACCAGCACCACAGGCCAGGACAGAGCGGCCAGTTGATTGCAAAACTCCTCGCCGATTCCGGCGGAGGCGCCTGTGACCAGGGCCCAGCCTTTTTTTTGCTCAGTATTCATCTAGATTGTTCACTCGCTGATTGATGTGAATTGCATGATCCGTATCAAATTCCGGTCTTCCACGTCTTGCGGTAATCATGCTTCATGGTTATGCTTGCGCGCGACCCAAGGGATCATTTTATGCGAAGAATACTGCTTGCTGGAAATTGGAAAATGCACGGCTCCACGGATATGGTTGAGTCGCTGTTAAACGAACTGCTGGTTGCCTCGCAGCAGGAGAGTCCGGTTGATATGGCCGTGTTTCCGCCGTTCCCTTACCTGGCGCAGGCCCAGGCGTTGCTGAAGGACAGCAATATTTCCTGGGGAGCCCAGAATCTGAACCCGGCAGAACGGGGCGCATACACCGGAGATATTTCCGCTGGCATGCTGGTTGATTTTGATTGCCGCTATGTGCTGGTGGGTCATTCTGAGCGCCGTGCCCTGTTTGCTGAAAGTGACAAAGATGTCGCCATGCGGTTTGCAGCCGCACATCGCTGTGGCCTGGAACCGGTGCTGTGTGTCGGAGAAACATTGGCAGAAAGGGAAAACGGGCAGACCGAATCCGTGGTGGAACGCCAGCTGGATGCGGTTTTACAAGGCAGTGGGATCGGGGCATTTGGACGTGCCGTGATTGCCTATGAGCCCGTGTGGGCCATCGGAACCGGCAAAACCGCGACGCCGGAACAGGCTCAGGCCGTTCATGCATTCATACGTAAGAAAATCAGTGCACAGGATGGTATAATAGGCAGTCATATACATATTTTGTACGGCGGCAGCGTGAACGGTTCCAATGCCGCCGATTTATTTGCCCGGGAAGATATAGACGGCGGGCTGGTTGGAGGCGCTTCGCTAACGGCTGCAGACTTCCTCGCGATTCGCGATGCTGCTGCCTGAGCGCTTCTTGGCTAGATGGATTTTTTATGCAGGCATTAAATATTTTTCACGTATTGATCGCTGTCTCAATGGTTGCATTCATATTGATTCAAAAGGGACCGGGCGCAACGGCCGGGGCCGCTTTTGGAAGTGGTGCTTCGGGAACAGTGTTTGGCGCCAGGGGTGCCGGCAACTTTCTTAGCCGGACCACCTGGGTGCTGTCCGCGCTGTTCTGTACCATTAGCCTGGTCATGGCCGTCATGGTGTCCCGCACAACGGCCTTGCCTGAAAACGACCTTGGAGTCGTGGGTGCAGATCAGACTCAGGGCCAGACTCAGGTAACGCCGGTCATTGTAAATGATGTGGGGGCTAGCGATGCGGAGGTATCCAACGGTGCTGACGATTCAGTGGAATCCGACCTGCCATTCATGGATACAGCTGCAGACACGGTCGACGGCTATGGGGTCCAGACCAGCAGTACACTTAATGATTTACCAGGGGATCTACCCATGCTGGACACCGTCGCAGGCGGCTCTGACGGTGAAGAACCGGATACAGAAGGTTACTGATCGGGGGGCGCCGAACCGGCCCAAGTGGTGGAATTGGTAGACACGCTATCTTGAGGGGGTAGTGGCGATAGCCGTGCCGGTTCGAGTCCGGCCTTGGGCACCATTTTAATGACGCTGGATGTTGGCGTCGTGATTTGAGAGATGAGTATTACGTCAAGGTGATATTGCCATGCTCGCAGAATATTTTCCGGTTCTGGTTTTTATCGTCATATCCATCGTGCTGGGCGTAGCACTACTCGTTACCGGCGGGATTCTTGGCGGGCTGCTTGGCCCCAGAGAGGCCGACAGCGAAAAAAACTCTCCTTATGAATGCGGTTTCGAGGCTTTCGAGGACACACGTTCCCAGTTCGACGTCCGTTATTACCTGGTTGCAATCCTGTTTATTATTTTCGACCTCGAAATCACCTTTTTCATACCCTGGGCACTGGTTCTGGATGAACTGGGTGCCTTTGGCCTGCTTGCGATGATTGTCTTTGTACTGGAACTTGTTGTCGGGTTTATCTACCTGTGGAAAAAAGGAGCCTTGGAATGGGAATGAACAATCCCACCCCATTGGGGGTGGTCGACGATATTCTTCGTCCCGGCGCTGATCAAAATCCGCTGCTGGACCGGGGCATGGTCACCACCACGCTGGACGCGCTGATTAACTGGGCTCGCACCGGTTCCATGTGGCCGATGACTTTTGGGCTGGCATGCTGTGCCGTGGAAATGATGCAAGCCGGAGCCGCGCGTTATGACCTCGATCGATTTGGCGTGATCTTCCGTCCCAGCCCACGCCAATCCGACGTGATGATCGTGGCCGGTACGCTGACCAACAAGATGGCGCCGGCCCTGCGCAAGGTTTACGACCAGATGCCCAACCCCAAGTGGGTAATTTCAATGGGATCCTGTGCCAACGGAGGTGGTTATTATCACTATGCCTATTCCGTTACGCGTGGTTGTGACCGGATAGTTCCGGTTGATGTGTACGTGCCGGGCTGTCCTCCGACAGCGGAAGCACTGATTTACGGCATTCTCCAACTGCAAGCGAAAATTCGTCGCGAATCCACCATCGCCAGGTGATCGCATGAGCGACACGCCAAAAACAGTTGCGGAACTTTTTATCAGTCGTTTTGGTGACTCTGTCACCGTTGGTGCAACTCAGTCCGGCATCATGTCGCTGGATATCGATGTGGAGCACTGGCTGGAAGTCTGTCGGGCCCTGCGAGACGAAGAAGACTTCAGTTACGAGCAGTTGACCGATCTATGCGGTGTCGATTACCTGGGTTACGGCCAGTCCGAATGGGAGACTGAGCAAGCCAGTTCCGAGGGTTACAGCAGGGGTGTAGTCGGCAACCTGGGCCCCGGCCGGTTTGACTGGGCTGACCGTCCCGAAGCGGATCAGGTCGAACAACGGTTTGGTATCGTCGCTCACCTGCTTTCATTCAAGCACAACAAGCGTCTCAGAATTCAATGTTTCGCCCCCGACGAGGGCATGCCGATTGTGCCTTCGCTGGTGGAAATCTGGAATTCAGTAAACTGGTATGAAAGGGAAGCTTTCGACCTGTTCGGTATCGTTTTCGAGGGACATCCCGACCTGCGGAGGATCCTGACCGATTACGGTTTTACCGGACATCCATTCCGCAAGGATTTCCCCTTGATCGGCAACGTGGCGGTGCGCTACGACAGCCGGAAAAAGCGCGTCGTTTACGAACCGGTCGAGATTGAGTCCCGGGTACTGGTTCCCCGGGTAATTCGCTCGGATTCGCGATATAAAACAGATGACCTGGACCTTGCGGCCGATGAAAGGGCTGAGGAACTTGCGGCCAATGAGCTCGCTTCCCCAGAGCACACAGACAGCCCAGAAACAAACTGAGATGGCTGAAATCCGCAACTACACGATGAATTTCGGCCCTCAGCACCCGGCGGCCCATGGTGTGTTGCGCTTGATTCTGGAAATGGACGGGGAAACGATTGTCCGGGCCGATCCGCATATAGGCCTGCTGCACCGCGCCACTGAAAAACTGGCGGAAAGCAAACCGTACAACCAGACTGTTGGCTACCTCGATCGGCTCGATTACATGTCGATGATGTGTAACGAACACGCTTATGTGCGCGCCATTGAACAACTGCTGGGAATTGAGCTGCCACCGCGGGCGCAGTGGATTCGCACGATGTTTGACGAACTCACCCGTTTCTCCAATCACCTGCTGTGGATCGCCTCATGCGGCCTGGATCTAGGCGCCATGTCCATGTTCATTTACGCCTTCCGCGAGCGGGAAATGATCATGGATATGTACGAGGCAGTTTCCGGTGCGCGCATGCATGCAAATTATTACCGTCCGGGTGGCGTTTACCGTGATTTGCCCGAAAGCATGCCCAAGTACAAGGAAACACCGTGGACCAAGGGCAAGGATTTGAAGCGCCGCAATGAATGGCGTGAGGGCTCCTTGCTGGATTTCATCGAGGCTTTTGCCAAAGACGTACCCAGCAAAATCGACATATACGAGACCTTGCTGACAGACAACCGCATCTGGAAACAGCGTACGGTCAATATCGGCATCGTTTCACCGGAAAGGGCGGTGCAGATGGGCTTTTCGGGTGTGATGCTGCGCGGTTCCGGAATTGAATGGGATCTGCGTAAAAAACAGCCCTACGCCATGTACGACCAGGTAGATTTTGATATCCCGGTCGGTGTCAATGGAGACTGTTACGACCGCTACCTGCTGCGGGTGGAGGAGATGAGGCAGTCGGCCAGGATTGTTCTCCAGTGTGTGGATTGGCTGCGTAAAAATCCGGGGCACGTCATGCTCAAGAACTTCAAGATTGCCCCGCCGACCCGCGAGGAGATGAAGGATGACATGGAAGCCCTGATTCATCATTTCAAACTGTTTACCGAAGGCTATTGCGTACCCGCTGGGGAGACCTATGCGGCGGTCGAGGCGCCCAAGGGTGAATTCGGCTGTTACCTGGTGTCCGATGGTGCGAACAAACCCTTCCGGCTGCATTTCCGTGCGCCGGGATTTGCCCACCTGGCGGGCATGAATGAAATGACCCAGGGTCATATGCTGGCAGATGCCGTTGCCATCATCAGCACATTGGACTTGGTATTTGGCGAGGTGGATCGCTAATGGCACAGAACGATAACGGTAGTGCCATGCTGACCGAAAAAACCCTTGCAACCATCGATCACTGGCTAGCGAAATTCCCGCAAGACAAGAAGCGATCAGCCCTGATCCAGTCGCTGATGGCTGCGCAGGTGCAAAACGGGGGCTGGATTACCCCTGAATTGACCGCAGCCGTCGCCGCATACCTTGACCTGCCCCCGGTGTGGGCACATGAAGTCGTCTCGTTTTATACCCTGTTCGAAAACAAGCCCGTAGGGCGCCACAAGGTCAACATCTGTACCAATATTTCATGCTGGCTCAGAGGGGCACAAGGCCTGCTGGCTCACGCAGAAAAGAAATTGGGCGTGACACAGGGAGGGACCACGCAAGACAAGCGCATTTCACTGATCAGGGAAGAAGAATGCCTGGCCGGTTGCTGTGGTGCGCCGATGATGGTCGTCGACGGCCACTACTTTGAGAACCTGGACATCGAAAAAATGGACGCCATCCTGGACGGGTTGGAGTAACTAGGGCATGGCAGACCACAACGTCGTTTTCACCACACTGGATGCCGACCAACCCTGGTCGATGGACACCTATCTGGCGCTGGACGGTTACCAGGCATGGCGGAAAATCCTGCAGAAAAAAACACCACCCGAAGTCATTATTGATACCGTCAAGGCCTCGGCGCTGCGCGGCAGGGGAGGCGCCGGATTTCCTACCGGGCTCAAGTGGAGTTTCATGCCGCGCTCAGCGCCGGTGCAAAAATATATTTTGTGCAACTCGGACGAATCCGAACCCGGCACCTGCCATGACCGCGATATACTGCGGTTCAATCCCCACGCCGTGATCGAAGGAATGGCCATTGCTGCTTATGCTATGGGTGCAACGGTGGGCTACAACTATCTGCGCGGTGAGTTTCACCACGAGCCGTTCGAACGCTTCGAACAAGCTTTGAAAGATGCCTACGAAGCGGGCCTGCTGGGTAAAAATATTCTCGGTTCAGGCGTCGACGTCGACATCCATAACATCCTCGGTGCAGGCGCTTACATCTGCGGCGAAGAAACCGCCCTGATGGAATCGCTGGAAGGTAAAAAAGGACTGCCGCGTTTCAAGCCGCCTTTCCCGGCCAACTTCGGCCTGTATGGCAAGCCCAGTACCATCAACAACACCGAGACCCTGGCCTCTGTACCCGCCATCATGCGCAACGGTGCGGACTGGTTCCTGCAAATTGGCAAGCCGAATAACGGCGGCCCGAAATGCTTCTCGGTGTCGGGGCACGTCACCAAACCCGGCAACTATGAAGTCCCGCTGGGCATACCCTTTTCCGAGTTGCTGGAAATTGCCGGTGGGGTACTTGACGGACGTAAGCTCAAGGGCGTGATCCCCGGGGGCACGTCCATGCCGGTGCTGCCCGCCGATATCATCATGGATTGCAACATGGACTTTGATTCGTTGAGCAAGGCCGGCTCGGGTCTGGGTTCGGGCGCGGTAATCGTGATGGATGATTCCACCTGCATGGTCAAGGCTTGTTTGCGGATTTCACAGTTCTACCATATGGAGTCCTGTGGGCAATGCACACCCTGCCGTGAAGGTACCGGCTGGATGCACCGCATGCTGCAGAGAATTGTGCACGGTGAAGGCAACGAAGGTGACCTGGAATTACTGCTCTCCGCTGCCGGTCAGATCGAGGGTCATACCATCTGCGCTTTTGGTGAAGCGGCGGCCTGGCCCGTACAAGGCTTTTTGCGGCATTACCGGGACGAATTCGAATACTACCTAAAACACGGTTGTTCGATGGTTGAAGAACCACAGGGATTGGCGGCATGAGCGCTGAATCTAAAGAGACGGTGGCGAAAGAAACTGTGGCTGAAGCAACGGTGGCGCATCAAGATGGTGACTGGGTCAACATCGAAATTGACGGTATTCCCATGCAGGCCCCGAAAGGCTCGATGATCATCGAGGCTACGGACAAGGCCGGCATCGAGATCCCACGATTCTGCTATCACCCCAAATTGAGCATTGCCGCCAATTGCCGCATGTGCCTGGTCGACGTGGAAAAGGCGCCCAAACCACTGCCAGCCTGTGCCACACCGGTGATGGAAGGGATGAAGGTGTACACCGCTTCCCGCCGCGCCGTGGACGCCCAGCACAACGTGATGGAATTCCTGCTGATCAACCACCCCCTGGACTGCCCCATCTGTGACCAGGGAGGTGAATGCGAACTCCAGGACCTGGCCATGGGTTTCGGGCGTTCCGTATCCCGCTTCGCCGAACGCAAACGCGTGGTCAAGGACAAGTATATGGGCCCACTCGTGCAGCCCGAAATGACTCGCTGCATTCATTGCACACGATGCGTGCGTTTCCTGGAAGAAATTGCCGGAACCACAGAGATGGGTGGCTCAGGGCGTGGCGACCAGCTGGAAATCGGTACCTTGGTTGAAAATAGCATTGATTCCGAATTATCCGGCAATATCATAGACATGTGCCCGGTTGGCGCACTCACAGACAAGCCTTTCCGCTTTGCGGCCAGGGCCTGGGAATTGGTGGCGAAGCCATCCGTAGCGGCGCATGATGCGGTCGGTTCCTGTCTCTATCACCACGTGCTCCGCGGAGAAATCCTGCGTACGGTACCCCGGGACAACGAGGCGACTAACGAAACCTGGTTGTCTGATCGTGACCGTTTCAGCCACCTGGGCCTCTATTCCAGCGACCGTGTGCTTGCGCCCCAGGTGAAAGAAGACGGGGAATGGAAAACGGTTTCCTGGGATGAGGCGATCAAAGCGGCGGTCAGCGCATTGCAAGAAAACAAGGAGCAACACGGACCCGGTCAACTGGGCATGTTGATGTCTTCATCAGCCGCAACCGAGGAGTACTACCTGGCACAGGGCCTGGTCCGAAAACTGGGAAGCAACAACATAGACCACCGTCTGCGGGAGCAGGATTTTTCCGACGACGCTGCAAGCCCTGCCTCGCCGGCGTTTGAGCGGAGTATCGCCGGCATCGAGAGGTCGGACGTCGTGTTGTTGGTGGGCTGCAACCCCACGCAGGAAGCTCCCATCCTGGGTCATCGATTGCGCAAAGCGTGGAGAAGCGGTGCGGCTATTTCCGTCATCAATCCGTTGGACTGGACGTTTACTTTTGATACCAGCCTTGATGCAGTGGTGGCGCCCCAGAACATGGTTGCCGAATTGGTGGCGCTCGCTGTTGCTGTTGAAAAATCAACAGGTAAAACCGCTCCAGACAGCCTGCGCACTGTACTGGACGAAGCACGAGGAAATCAAAGCCCTGCTTCACGTGGCTCCGAATTGGGCAGCGCCGAATGCTCTGCACTGGCTGATCGACTAAAGGATGCCGGTAAAGGGCTGGTTTTCCTTGGTCAATTTGCAATGAGTCACCCAGACGCTGCTTGGCTGCGTATGCTGGCAGTGTATATAGCGGATGCAACGGGATCGGATATGAATGTCCTGCCTCATGGCGGAAACCCGGCCGGTGCCTGGTTGGCCGGGGCGGTGCCACACCGTGCACCCGGTGGCAGGGAAGCGCCGGGTGGAATGAACGCCGTGCAGATGTTTGAAAACCCCCGGAAATGCTATCTGCTGTGGGATTTCGAGATGGAATCCGATACCGGCAACCCGGCGCAAGCCTTGAAAGCGCTACGTGCTGCTGAGAAAGTCATAGCCTTTTGTTCATTCGCCACCAACAGCATCGGGGAAGTTGCCGACATCATCCTGCCGGTGGCCCCGCTGGCGGAATCAGAGGGTAGCCTGGTGAACCTCGATGGCAGCACGATGAAATACGCGCCGGCCGGCAAGGTTTCCGGCGAGGCACGCCCAGGCTGGAAGATTCTCAGAAGACTCGGTTTCGAATTAGGCCTCGAAGGTTTTAACCAGGTCAGCCTTAGCGAACTGCAGGCACAAATGGGTGAAGCTATTGTGCCGGTGGATGCATTGAATGGTGATGGCAGCAAGGCAAACGGTGATGGCAGCATGGAATATCCGTCCCATGAAAAAGGCCTTTACCGCATCGGCGAATTAGCAATGTATTCGATCGACGCGCTCTGCAGGCGGTCAGAAGCCTTGCAGCAGACCGCCCAGGCAGACAGCCGGTTTGTTGGCCTGAACCCGCGCGATGCCATCGCGCTGGGCCTGACGGATGGCGGCAAAGCCCGGGTTCGCCAGGGCGGAAACGAAGCCGAGTTGGAAGTCCGGTTCAGTGATCGGGTGCCGGAGGGCGGCGCATGGCTGCGCAGCGGGACCGGCGAGCTTGGACCGGCGGTTGCACCCATCATCGTGGAGGTGGCCTGATGCCTGAGACCTGGTGGGATCAGATGCTCTATATGATCACCCTGTTATTGAAGATTGCCGCGGTGGTGGTTCCGCTGATCCTGGCGGTGGCGTACTACACGTACATGGAACGCAAGGTCATTGGCTTCATGCAGGTGCGCAGGGGACCGACTCGTATTGGGCCGCTGGGCCTGCTCCAACCTTTTGCAGACACATTCAAACTGCTGTTGAAAGAAATCGTCCTGCCCGCGAACGCCGACAAGTTCCTGTTCTTACTGGCGCCTGTACTTGCATTGGCGCCGGCATTTGCGGCCTGGGTTGTCATCCCGTTTAACGACACGATGGTGATCGCGGACATTGACGCCGGGCTGCTGTATATCCTGGCGATGTCTTCCGTGGGTGTTTACGGCTTGATTATCGCGGGCTGGGCCTCGAACTCCAAGTATGCTTTTCTCGGTGCCCTCAGGTCGAGTGCGCAGATGGTTTCCTACGAGATTGCAATGGGGTTCGCACTGATTGGGGTTCTTATCTTGTCGGGCACCCTGAACCTGAGGGAAATCGTACTGGCTCAGCAAGGTGGTCTGTTGGACTGGTTCTGGCTGCCGTTGCTGCCCTTGTTCGTGGTTTTCGTGATCTCCGGCCTGGCTGAGACCAACCGGGCGCCGTTCGATGTCGCCGAAGGTGAGTCCGAAATCGTCGCTGGCTTTCATGTCGAATATTCAGGTGCAGCTTTCGCGGTATTCTTCCTTGCTGAATACGCCAATATGATCCTGATTTCCGCCCTGACGGCTATCTTGTTTGCAGGTGGGTGGCTGTCTCCATTCGAGGGCTTGTGGTTTATCGGTGATACATTCCTGGGCCAGGGCAGTATCTTCTGGTTCCTGGCTAAAACTTTGTTCTTTATGTATCTGTTTCTGTGGTGGCGCGCGACTTTTCCGCGTTATCGCTATGACCAGATCATGCGCCTGGGCTGGAAAGTGTTTGTGCCGATCACCATGGTCTGGGTGATGGTCGCCGCGGTTTTTTCCGTTCTTGGCATTGTTGTAAGAGGTAGTTGACCATGAATACAATTACTCGTTACCTGAAAAGCCTGATGTTGCTGGAATTGGGCAAGGGCGCGGCGGTCACCCTGCGCTATTTCTTCGAACCCAAATTCACCATTCACTATCCGGAAGAAAAAACACCTAAATCCAACCGCTTCCGTGGTCTGCACGCACTGCGCCGCTACCCCAACGGTGAAGAGCGCTGCATTGCCTGCAAACTTTGCGAAGCGGTCTGTCCGGCCCTGGCAATAACCATTGATTCCACCCAGCACGAAGATGGCACGCGCCGTACAACGCGCTATGAAATCGACTTGTTCAAATGCGTTTTCTGTGGCTTGTGTGAGGAATCCTGCCCGGTTGATGCAATTGTGGAGACGGGCATTCTCGAATACCATTTTGAAAATCGTGGTGAAAATATTTTGACCAAGGAACAACTGCTGGCCATCGGAGATCGTTACGAGGAGACCATCGCGGCTAATCTCAGACAGGACGCAGCGTATCGCTGAGCGGGGTAGAGCAGGTGCCGATTACCGAAATAGTCTTTTACGCGTTTTCATTGGTATTGATCGCAGCAGCGGTGGCGGTCATCACCGTGCGCAACCCGATCTATTCAGCCCTGTTCCTGGTGCTGGCATTTTTCAGTTCAGCAGCTATCTGGTTGCTGCTGGAAGCAGAATTCCTGGCCATTGTTCTGATTTTGGTGTACGTCGGGGCGGTCATGGTGTTGTTCCTATTTGTTGTCATGATGTTGGACATCAACCTGGCTCCGATGAAGGAAGGGTTTATCCGTTACCTCCCCGTCGGTATTGTCGTGGCCGTGATCATGGCTGCCGAATTGCTGGTAGTGATTTGGAGCAAGGGCAGGTTCGATCAACATGCTTTCCCGCTGCCGCCGCCACATCCCGCTGGTTACAGCAATACAAAAGCCGTGGGAGAATTGTTGTTCACCAACTACTTGCTGGCCTTCGAAGCGGCGGGGGTGATCCTGTTGGTAGCGATCATTGCCGCCATTACATTGACGCACAGGAAACGCGCCGGAGTGAAACGGCAGAATCCGTCCATGCAGGTCCGGGTGCAAAAGGATGAGCGGATGCGTCTGGTAAAGATGGAATCGGAACCAAGGCAGGGGAACTGAGGGGTATCTTATGTTGACACTCGCTCATTTCCTGAGCCTGGGCGCGATCCTGTTTTGTCTGAGCGTCGCCGGGATCTTTCTCAATCGCAAGAACGTCATCATCCTGTTGATGTGCATCGAGCTGATGCTGTTGGCGGTGAATATGAATTTTGTCGCCTTTTCCCGTTTCCTGGGAAATATGGACGGGCAGATATTCGTATTTTTCATCCTGACCGTTGCTGCGGCCGAAGCAGCCATTGGCCTGGCGATTCTGGTCGTGTTGTTCCGCAACCGCGGGACGATCAACGTGGCCGAATTGGATGAACTGCAGGGCTGATGTGACCCTGAAAACCACATTGCTGTTGATTCCCCTGCTGCCATTGGCGGCAGCAGTCATTGCCGGGCTGCTGAGAAAGCAGGTAGGCCGTGCTGGTTCGCACTGGGTTGCAATCGTGGGCGTCGGGGCTTCATTCGGGTTGTCTGCCTGGGTGTTGTACCAACAGATTTATCAGGGAATGGAAACGCAAAACATCCACATCTACACCTGGATGGTTTCCGCTGGAATCCATTTCGAGATCGGTTTCCTGATCGACCACTTGAGCGCGTTGATGATGACCGTAGTGAGCTTCGTTTCATTGATGGTGCATATCTACACCATCGGATACATGGCTGAAGATCCGGGCTATCAGCGTTTCTTCAGCTACATAGCGCTGTTCACTTTTTCCATGCTGATGCTGGTGATGGCCAATAATTTCCTGCAGTTGTTTTTCGGCTGGGAAGCGGTGGGACTGATGTCATACCTGTTGATCGGTTTTTGGTTTCATCGGGAATCAGCAAATTACGCCGGCCTGAAGGCTTTCCTGGTCAACCGTGTTGGTGATTTTGGCTTTATGCTGGGTATCGCAGCCGTGCTCTATTTATTCGGCTCGCTCGATTATGCAACCGTGTTCGCGCAGGCACCGGCGATTGTGGGCCAGACCGTCGCCATTATCCCGGGCCTGGAATGGCAGTGGATAACGGTGATTTGTATCTGCCTGTTTATCGGGGCCATGGGGAAATCAGCCCAGGCGCCGCTGCATGTCTGGCTGCCGGATTCCATGGAAGGCCCGACACCGATCTCTGCCCTGATTCACGCGGCCACCATGGTCACGGCCGGGATTTTCATGGTCGCCCGCATGTCCCCGTTGTTCGAGCTGAGCGATGCAGCCCTGAGTTTTGTCATGTTGATCGGCGCAGTGACTGCCCTGGCCATGGGCCTGATCGGTATTGTCCAGAATGACATCAAGCGGGTTATCGCCTATTCAACGCTTTCACAGCTGGGTTACATGACCGTTGCGCTTGGTGTATCCGCCTATTCAGCCGCCATTTCCACCTGATGACGCACGCCTTTTTCAAGGCGCTGCTGTTCCTGGCCGCGGGCTCTGTGATCATTGCCCTGCATCACCAGCAGGACATGCGGCACATGGGCGGCCTGCGTAAACAGATGCCCGTTACCTGGATTACAGCCTGGGTGGGCACCTTGGCGTTGATCGGTTTCCCGTTTATGTCCGGATTTTATTCCAAGGACTCGATTATCGAAGCCGTCGCGGCATCCAGCCGTTTCGGGTCGGGTGTTGCTTACTGGAGCGTTCTGCTCGGTGTGTTGGTGACTTCCTTTTACAGCTTCCGGCTGCTTTACCTGACCTTCCATGGTCAGCCGCGTTACCGGGTCGACGTAGGTGCGGGCGAACACCCACCGGAGGGTATTGTTCAGCATGTACCGCACGAGTCTCCATGGGTCGTGACGGTGCCCCTGATACTACTGGCCATTCCATCAATCGTGATCGGCTATATGACGATTGGCCCGGTGCTGTTCACAGGTTGGTTGTCCGACTCCATCACGGTCCTTCCAGGTAACGATGTGCTGGCGCTCACCGGCGAACATTTCCATGGTCCGGTGGCCATGGCGAAACATGCGATCCAGTCGGCGCCTTTTTGGTTGATGATTGCCGGTTTTGTGTTGGCAACATTCATTTACCAGTTCCGCCCGACATTGGCGGACTTCTTCGGGCAGAAGTTGCCGGGTATATACCGCTTGCTTGACCACAAGTATTATTTCGACGAGCTGTACCAGAAAATTTTTGTCGGCCGGTTCATCCGCATCGGCAACAGCCTTTGGAAAAAAGTTGACGCGGGTGTGATCGATGGCTGGATGGTCAATGGTTCAGCCCGCCTGATGGATAATCTTTCCGCGAGAATCAGGGTCTGGCAGAGCGGATACCTGTTCCATTACGCCTTTGCGATGATCGCCGGCCTGATCGGTATTCTCGCAATCTGGGTCATGTTGTAGCACAAGGGTCAATGCACTCATGGCATCAAACTGGCCCATACTGAGTATCCTGATCTGGCTTCCCATCCTGGGTGGCGTGGCAGTACTGGCTGTTGGTGATCAGCGCGCAGCGCTTGCGAGGCTGCTGGCGCTGGTTGTTTCCGCTCTGGTATTTATGTTCAGCATTTTCATGCTCACCGCGTTTGAATCATCGACGGCTGCGATGCAGTTTTCTGAACTCAGCCCCTGGATTGCTGCTTTGGACGTAAATTATCATCTCGGTGTTGACGGTTTTTCAGTTCCACTGATCATGCTAACCACCTTTTTCGGTGTGCTGGTGGTGATTGCCGGCTGGGAAGTTATCCAGGAAAGAGTACAGCAGTACATGGCAGCCTTGCTGATTATGGAGGGCTTGATGGTGGGTGTTTTCAGCGCCCTGGACGCATTGCTGTTCTATGTCTTCTTCGAGGCCACGCTGATCCCGATGTTCCTGTTGATCGGCATGTGGGGTGGCCCACGGCGGGTGTACGCAACGATCAAATTTTTTCTGTATACCTTCCTCGGTTCGGTATTCCTGCTGATCGGCCTGATCTATCTGTACATCCAATCAGGGACTTGGTCGATACTGGAATGGCATGATTTCCCGCTCTCGCTCGAGGTGCAGATATGGCTGTTCCTGGGTTTCCTCGCCGCTTTCTCAGTGAAAATACCCATGTGGCCGGTACATACCTGGTTGCCGGATGCTCATGTCGAGGCTCCCACCGGCGGCTCGGTCATCCTGGCGGCCATCATGTTGAAGATTGGCGGCTACGGTTTTATCCGGCTCGGCCTGCCCATTACCCCGGACGCTGCCGCCGCGCTTGACTGGCTGATCATTGCGCTTTCGCTGATTGCCGTGGTGTACATTGGCTTCGTAGCGCTGGTGCAAGAGGACATGAAGAAGCTGATTGCCTATGCTTCCATTGCTCACATGGGTTTCGTGACCCTTGGCCTGTTCATCGCCTTTGCGATTTTCCGCAACTCCGAAGGAGGAGGGGGTGCTGCACTGGGCGTGGAAGGCGCCATGGTGCAGATGATTTCACACGGCTTTATCTCCGGTGCGCTATTCCTTTGTGTGGGTGTGTTATATGACCGTCTGCACAGCAGGATGATCGCCGACTATGGTGGTGTGGCCAGCACCATGCCCTGGTTCGCCAGCTTCACCGTGTTGTTTTTCCTGGCGAACGCCGGCTTACCGGGAACCAGTGGATTCGTGGGTGAGTTCATGGTGATCCTGGCCGCGTTCCAAGCCAATTTCTGGTATGCCTTCCTGGCTGGTCTGACCATGATACTGGGCGCAGCTTACAGCCTGTGGCTGGTCAAAAGGGTCATATTCGGTGAGGTGACCAGCAAGGCAGTCGCCAAGCTGGAGGACATCAATGCACGTGAAGCACTGGTTCTTGGCACGCTCGCAGTGGCCGTTTTGATGCTTGGTCTGTGGCCTGATCCGCTGGTCAACCTGATGCACGCTTCAGTAGACCAGTTGCTGGAGCACATCCAGCAGCCCAAGTTCACACTGGCGGGAAACTGAGGGGCTTATGGATACAACGAACATGTTGCTGGCAGCTCCGGAGTTCTGGATATTGACCATGGCCTGCGTCATCCTGATCGCGGACCTGTTTATCCGTGAAGAGCGGCGCGGAATCATTCACCTGATGGCGATGATCAGCCTGATTTTTGCCGCCATTATTACGCTGCGAGGTGATTACTTGTCCGACGGCCTACGGCTGGCAACCGCCTTCAACGGCAGTTTCATTCGGGACCCGATGGGGGATGTGCTGAAGCTGTTCAGCTATTTTATCCTGGGCATGGTGTATATCTATGCGAAATTCTACCTGAGGCAGTTCAGGATGTTCCGGGCGGAATTCTACACCCTGTCGCTGTTTGCCCTGCTGGGCGTTATGCTGCTGATCTCGGCCAACAGCCTGGTAACGATCTATCTCGGACTGGAATTGACCTCCTTGTCCACCTATGCGCTGGTTGCATTCGACCGTGAATCGAAACGTGGCTCAGAGGCGGCAATGAAATACTTCGTGCTGGGCTCAATGGCGTCGGGCATGTTGTTGTACGGCATGTCGATGATCTACGGAGCAACCGGCAGCCTGGACCTGCAGCAGATTTCTGTTGCCATCAGCCATCAAGACGGCGGCAACGTGATGTTGGTCTTTGGCCTGGTATTCCTGGTTGTTGGCATTGCTTTCAAGCTGGGCTTGGTGCCCTTCCACATGTGGTTACCAGACGTCTACGAGGGCGCCCCGGTGGCGGTCACCCTGTTCATTGCAGCGGTGCCGAAAATGGCCGGTTTCGCCATGGCTTACCGCCTGCTGTATACGGGGCTCGGAGACTTGCACGGCGATTGGCAGCAAATGTTGTCCATACTGGCTTTATTGTCCATTGTCCTCGGCAACCTCGCCGCCATTGCCCAGAGCAATATCAAGCGCATGCTGGCTTATTCGACAATCTCCCACATGGGATTCGTGCTGATGGGCCTGCTGCCGGGTACCGCGGATGGCTTCGGTGCGAGCATGTACTACGTGATCGTTTATTCACTGATGTCGGCCGGGGCATTTGGCATGGTCATCTTGCTTTCAGCGCGGGGTGTCGAAGCAGAACAACTCGATGACTTCAAGGGCCTGAACCAGCGCAACAGCTGGTATGCCGCGATCATGGCCATGGTCATGTTCTCGATGGCGGGCGTGCCGGTCTTCGTCGGCTTTTTCGCCAAGTGGCTGGTGATCAAGTCCGCCCTGGACGCGGGCATGGTCTGGCTGGCTATCAGCGCGGTGGTATTCTCGGTGGTCGGTGCGTTTTACTACCTGCGCGTGATCAAGCTGATGTATTTCGACGAGCCGGTGACCGGGTCGCCGATTGATGTGCCGGTGGATTTCCGCGCAGCGATCTCTCTGAACGGCATCATGATGCTGGGCCTGGGCATCTTCTCCAGCTCCCTGATCTCGGTGTGCATGTCTTCCTTCGGAGCCTGATGTGGCTTCCAGTTTGCCGGGTGACGGTATATCCGAATTTCTTTTCGAGTGCCTTTACCAGTCGTGCCCCGGTAAGGTCCCGAGGCAATCTCATACCGCGATTACTTCTTCACGCGTAAAATGAAGCCGGATAATTTTCGGCGCACTTTCTTGATCGAAGTGACAGCCTACGGCATCGCGAACCTTTTCATGCAGGCTTTTGATATCGTCAGCTTCGGTGAAGATTGATTCTCCCAGCGCGCGGGCACTGTATCCGCCCTCTGGGGCATCTTCGACGATAAATATAATTTCATTCATGCTCATTCCAAACGGATTATTTCACTCCCTGAGAAGGACTGAATTCGTTTTCGATCTCCATGCCAGAGTCATTCACGAGAACATTATAATCTACAAAGCACATGGACACTGCATCTCCGAAAAGGGGCGCGATGCCGAGAAAAGCTATCTCACCGCGGGACGCGCAAGAGCGGTCCATTACTTGACGCATTGCCATGGGACCACAGCAAGGGCGTAAAGTGTTAACGCTGCAAACTTTGCCGGACTGCAGGCCAGACAAACCTTTGGTAGAAATGGTGAACAAAGTGGCAGGATTTTCGCTGCACGCTGGCGTTGCCACCAGTTCCCATGAGCGTGCCAAGCTGGAACGCTTGCGCCGTTACATTACAAGACCAGACGCCCGCCGAAGGACGGGCATCAATGAACGGTTTTTGCTCCTGCAAAACCGGCATACATGCCATCCCTGGCAATAACTTGAGCCAAGCGATTGAAACGGGTATTTGCCATCGATGTTGAAACCTGCAGCGAAGAACCCAACGGTTCCTGAACCGGGAGCGGCATGGTTTTCTTCGCCCAGGCAGCAGGAATGGGTGTGAAGCACGTTGGCCGCTGGTGGGAATTCAGTGTTGGACCCTCTAAAAGGGTCAGAATGCACGGTTTTCTGTCTCGAAAGTTGGTTTGACGGGTTGTTCCATATCAGAGAAATTCTGGCAATATAGTGTTTAAACGACCTTGTATCATACTTCTAGCAAGTAAAGGAATATAGAATGCGGAGTTCGACCGAGCGATCTGGTCAGGATTAGGTTGAACCCATCCAGGCTTGCAGTGTGCCAAACGGGTACGCAAGGTCATTCTCGTTGCAACAAACCCAAAACGGCCATCTGGTTGTCCATTTTCTCGCCGCACCACTTGGTGACGATGGTGTTTGAGGTGATGTTCAAACCCTTTTCCTCGTTTCTCATGGTCAGGGCCACGATGTTTCCGCTGAAACGTGTATCGGGGCCGGGTGGGATGATTGTTCCATCGGGCAAGGTGAAATTGATCGCGCCATCGGTACCCCGGTAGAGGCCAAACCCCTCCTCATGCACCAGCCGGTGATGACTGCGGCATAGAAGTACCAGATTATCCATCGAAGTCTCACCGCCATCCGCCCAATGCTGGATGTGATGGGCATCAACAAAACGCGTGCAGCTACAACCGGGGAAGCGGCAGCCACCGTCTCTGCGTTTCAATGCCCGCCGGATGGCCGGTGGAATGGAGCGGGTTTTGCGCCCGATGTTAAGGACATCCCCCTGTGCATCTTCATGCCAGTGCACAACAGAGCAGTCACAAGCCATGCGCCGGGATGTTTCCGCTGAAACGTGGCTTTTGTCCTCCAGTTCCGATTCAGCGCCTGTCCCGTCGTCCTTGAGTGTTTCCATATCGGTATGGATGTTGATCAGGTAACGGTCACCGCCACAGGATTCACTCTTTGTTCCGGCCAGAAAGCCTTCGACCACCCGCTCCAATGCATCGGCCCGGCGTGACTCGAAAGCATAGGGCAGCACCTGGTCGATGGGCAGGTTTGAATCGATTTCCGCGGGAACTTCTGCGGGCACCTGTTGGTGCTCTGCAAACAACTGGTCTTTAGCCGCATCCAGTGCCTTGGACAGCAGTGCCCCTTGTTCCGGGGTGAGACGCCCCCGTAACACCCAGGACCCATCGGTATCCTGGTACAGGGTCAACCTGCGCTGCGCATGGCACAGGTTGCCCTGCGCCAAGGCTTCGATGCGCTTGACCATGCGGTATAAGCGCACTTGGGTCTCGACATGGGCAGCGGTGCCATGATGGGCCACGTTGAGCAGCACCTCTTCATTGCGCCAGGTCGCTACCCGGGTCATGGCCCGTACCTTGGAGTAACTCACTTTGCCGATGCGAAAAGAGGCCAGGATTTTAGGCAGTGCCGGCAAAGCACGGGCGACGCGTACCCGCTCACGGGCGGTGCCCATGCTCATGCCGCATTTCCAGTTCAGCCAATTCGCACAAGAGGCAATACCGGGTCCCTGCCAGCCGCCTTCTTCATCGAAAATCGCGATTAGTTCCAGCAACTGACAGGTGCCGGCCGCCAGATGCGCGGCCATTTCAGTGATCTCGTCACCGAGGCGGGACAGGTCTTCGGTATGCTGGGGGTCGGGGAAGCGGCGAGCGCTGGGAAGCCTACTGGGTTGTTGGCGTGGGAGGGGGCGGATCATGGTGGGTTTCCTTACTTTATAGACTATAATAATATACAGTATTGTATGAATAAAGTCAATATATAACAATGAGATATATAATTATTAGAGTGTAAAGAGAATAAAAGCCCATTTACATGAAAACTACGTGTTCACATGCTATATCTGGATGGGATTTTTGCCGGAGGTGGCGGGCAGGCTTCCAACTGCCACTGATGTATCAAACCCAGAATATTTGCTTGATAATAGAGACGGTATCTATACTCGATCGTTCAGCTCTAAGGATAAACCTGCAATGTCAGAAGGAAAAGTGACCAGATACGCCGGGAAACAGGCGACAGTGGCCGGGTGTCATGGCAAGGTGCTCAAGTGGCGTTATGCCGCTGCGGTTCGTCCAAAAACAAACCGTTCTGTGACGGGCAACATAATAAGGTAGGTTTTAAAAGCGACTGAACAGCCGTTCACACGAATTGAATCCTAGGGGTAAAAATTAAAAGAAACCAGAAAATATGAAGCTCGATTTGAAAATCCCGCCGCCTGCACAAATGCTCATTTTCGGCATCCTCATGTGGGTGGTTGGTAGGCGACTGTCGGGCGGGCAGTTTGAATTCGACAGCCAGCTAGGGTCAGCAATATTACTTGCAATTTTGGGTTTGGCAATCAATGTATTGGCGATCATTAGATTCCGCCGGGCGAGCACTACCGTCAATCCACTCGATCCCGGCAAAACGTCCCACCTCGTTGTCGACGGCATATTTCGATTCAGCAGAAACCCGATGTATTTCGGCATACTCATCGTGCTGTTTGCTTGGGCGATCTGGATTGGCAGCGTCTACAACCTTGTTTTATTGGCGCTCTTTGTCTACATCATCTCGAAGTACCAAATTAAACCAGAAGAAGAAGCATTGAGATCTCTCTTCGGCAAGACGTATGTAGATTATTGTTCAAGAGTTAGGCGATGGATCTGAGGAGTCAAACATAATGACGGATAAACCAATCAGTCGATTCCCGGTTCCCGAACTCAAGGATCTGCCTGCAGATATTCGTGACCGGATACTGTTAGTGCAGGAAAAATCGGGGTTCGTACCCAACGTTTTCCTTGCGCTCGCTCACCGCCCCGATGAATTCAGGGCATTCTTTGCGTATCACGATGCATTGATGGAGAAAGAGGAAGGCTTGAGCAAAGGTGAGCGTGAGATGATCGTCGTTGCCACTTCGGGGCTCAATCACTGCATCTACTGCGTCGTAGCCCACGGTGCCATCTTGCGTATTCGCGAAAAGAACCCGTATCTCGCAGACCAGATCGCAACGAATTACCGTGAAGCCGATATCACGGACCGGCACAAAGCCATGCTCGACTTTGCGGCTAAAGTGTCACTCGAGTCGCATGAAGTGAACGACGCCGACTTCGATAAACTGCGTAAACACGGTTTCTCTGATGAAGATATCTGGGACATCGCTGCAATCACGGCCTTATTCTCCCTGTCGAATCGTATGGCGAACGTGACGACGATGCGCCCGAACGATGAGTTCTATCTACTGGGCCGTGTGCCAAAAGAGTAGAGATGGACTTTGGTCGATTAAATGAGCATTTCTATCCAGGCGATCCAGGCTGAACTCACGACCTTTTGCTGTACCAAGATCTGTTGGGATAGGAATCAAGATGCAGCGATGTCATTCGAGGAGAAGCTTCGAAAATGGTCTATAGTGTCGCAAGGTTGCGCCAAAGGAGAACAGGATGATTGGTTATGTAACGCTCGGGACAAACAAATATGAAGAAGCGGCTGCATTTTACGACGCACTGCTGGGTGATCTCGGCGCCAGCCGTATCATGGAAGCCGATAATTTCATCGCTTGGGGCGTCGACCCCAAATCAGCGGCGCTTTCAATCATCAAACCGGAAGATGGAAATGCGGCAACGGTTGGAAACGGTGTCATGGTTGCAATCGCCATGGACTCAACCGACAAAGTCGATGCATTCCACGCCAAGGCAATGGAACTGGGTGGAACGGACGAAGGCGCGCCGGGGCCTCGCGGCGAAGGGTTCTATGCCGCTTATTTTCGCGACCTCGACGGCAACAAGCTAAACGCATTCTGTCTGACCTAACCCGCTTATTGAGCAGGCACTTGATGTTGCTTTCTGATTGCCGACTCAGGGATGTCGGCAATCGACTGTAGACCCAGGTCAGCATAAAAATTTGGGTTACGATGATAGTCCAGGTACATGTCAGTTGCGTCGAAACCCCAGAATAAATGCCCATCGGCAATGATGCTGGGTACGCCAAACACGCCAGACTCAATCGCCGCTTCGGTATTTTGACGCAATTGTTGTTTCACTTCCTTCTGGCTGGTTAATACATCCGGCTCAATCACCCCGAGCGTAGCGGCAAACTCAAACCACGCTGCATCGTCATCAACACCAAGAGACCGGCGAATAGAATGGGTTTGGCCTGAACAACAATCTCTTGCGGGAAATGCCCGAAGCGTGCCTGCTGCAAATAGGAAAAGGGCGAAATGAAATCAAAGTACCAGGTAATTGTATTGGACATGTCGTCAGTTCTCTGCTCGTATTGGAATCTTGTTCCCTTCGTCATTAACACAGACAAAGGTGATGTGGGTTGCAAACAATACTTTATGCTGATTGCGCTGATAGCGTTCGCCATATACCTGAACTTCATAGGTGACTGAGGTCGTGCCGACACGGGTCTGCTGACATTCAAAACAAAGTATCTGCCCCTTCACGATCTGATGCCGGAACGTCACTTCATCCAAACCAACGGTAACGAATTTCTGCCCCGGCAGATCCAGACTGACACGGATGTAGGCGATTTCATCCACCCATTTCAGTAAATTGCCGCCAAACAGGAATCCATAATCATTCAGATGCTCGGGCAGCACGATCTTGTAATGTTGCATGGGCCTAGAACCATTCACTTGAGATAACACATGCTAGCAACCTACCGGACCTGGGTCGACTCCCCGCGAGGGTCGAGCTTGCGATGCCAAACCCGGGCTAACGCGCCAATGGCTTTTTCGCGCCCGATCTGTTTGAATTAGAGCTAGTACTGGTTCTTTCGCGCCACCCCTGGCAAATAAGGAGCAGTCGGTGATTAGCATGTTGTCTCGTGATTCGGTCATGATGAAGAAGATCTGGATTTATTTCCTGATGGCAGCCTTCGTGCCTGCGATCATTACCGCGCAAGAGGAACAACAGCCAACCCCTCAATCCGATACCACTGTCGAGTCCGCGGACCGGCGCGCCATCCTGGTGGATGTGCAGGGCCCGATCGGGCCGGCCACGATGGATTTCCTGGTCAAGTCACTGGAAGAAGCCGCCTTGCGCAACGCCGAGCTGTTGATCATCCGCCTGGATACGCCGGGTGGCCTGGACGCGTCTACCCGGGAGATCGTCAAGGCCATCCTGAACTCGCCGGTGCCGGTGGCGACCTTCGTCGCACCTGAGGGTGCGCGCGCAGCCAGCGCGGGCACGTACATTCTCTATGCGAGCCACATCGCGGTCATGAGCCCCGCGACCAATGTCGGGGCGGCCACGCCGGTAAATATTATTGGCGGTAAACCACCGGGCCAGCAGGCAGAATCCGGTGGGGATGAAGAGGATTCCGAGCCGGCACCTGAAACCGGGGATACAATGAGCCGCAAGGTCATCAACGACGCCGTGGCCTACGTGCGCGGACTGGCCGACAAGCGCGGGCGAAACGCGGACTGGGCGGAGCTGGCGGTGCGCGAAGCGGCCAGCATTACCTCGGATGAAGCGCTGGAGACTGGCGTGATCGACCTGATTGCGCAAGACGTGGGCGACCTGCTGGAACAGGTGCACGGCAGGACCGTTGAGGTGCAGGGCCGGGACCGGGTCCTGGACACTTCATCGCTGTTGGTGGAGCAGCTTGAGCCGGACTGGAAAAGTGAACTGCTGGGCGTAATCACCAGCCCCACGATCGCCTACTTGCTGCTGATGATCGGTGTTTACGGGCTTCTGCTCGAGGGTTATCACCCCGGCGCCATCGTACCCGGTGTGGTCGGCGCCATCTGCCTGCTGACCGCGCTGTACGCGTTCCAGATGCTGCCGGTGAACTATGCAGGTTTCGCCCTGATCTTGCTTGGGATCATCCTGATGATCGGTGAGGCATTGGCGCCCAGCTTCGGTGCGCTGGGCATTGGCGGCGTCATTTCCTTGGTGATTGGCTCGATCATCCTGATCGATACCGACGTGCCCGGCTTTACGGTATCGCGCCCCCTGATCGGCGCCATTGCGCTGGCCAGCTCACTTGGAATGATGGCCCTCATCGGGGTTGCCATGAAAGCCAGGCAAAGACCGGTTGTCACGGGACGCGAACAACTCATTGGCGCTGCGGGCACGGCGCTGTTGGATTTCGAGAACCGGGGAAACGTATTCGTACACAGCGAACGCTGGAGCGCGGTCACCACGACACCATTACGCGAAGGGCAGACCATCGTGGTCACCGGTATCGACGGACTGACGCTGGAGGTGCGGCCCAGCAACGGGTGAGTTTCCGGCGCATGAATTGCCCCGGTGTAACCATTAATTTAGGGAGTAGGATCATGATTGAATATTTCTTTGGCATCCTCGCATTTGCCTTGCTGGGCATTATCATCAATGCCATCAAGATCCTGCGTGAATACGAGCGCGGGGTCATTTTCCAACTCGGCCGTTTCTGGAAAGTCAAAGGACCGGGGCTGATCATCGTCATCCCGGTGTTCCAGCAGATAGAACGGGTGGATTTGCGTGTCATCGTGATGGACGTGCCCACGCAGGACGTCATCTCGCGGGACAACGTGTCGGTTCGCGTCAACGCAGTGGTTTATTTCCGCGTGATCGATCCGGAGAAAGCGATCATTCAGGTTGAAAAATATCTGGATGCCGTGAGCCAGTTGTCACAGACCACGCTACGCTCGGTGCTGGGCCAGCACGAATTGGACGAAATGCTGTCCGAACGCGATACGCTGAACAAAGACATCCAGACCATTCTGGATCGCCATACCGACGCCTGGGGTATCAAGGTGTCCATGGTCGAGATCAAGCACGTAGACCTGGACGAGAGCATGATCCGCGCCATCGCCGCGCAGGCAGAGGCGGAACGCCAGCGGCGCGCCAAAGTGATCCATGCCACTGGCGAGAGACAGGCAGCGGCAGAGCTGGTGGAAGCCGCCAAAACACTAAGCGCCGAGCCCAATGCAATCCAGTTGCGTTACATGCAAACCCTGACGGAAATCGCCGGCGACAAGAGCTCGACCATCGTGTTCCCGCTGGACCTGATCGAGAAGCTGAAGAAAGCCATCGACTGAATTTCACCAAAAGCAAGTCATTTCACGCGGATTTGATATAGTGATGACAAGACAACAATAATTCAGTTGGGTGGAGGTGCGGGGTTGCGTAATGAAAACACTTTTCAGGAAGTTCGCATTTTTGGCCATTCTGTTCGCCGTTAGCGTTTCAATTCCCGTGAGATATTTGCCGGCCGAAGAGGTCGATTTTTCCTGCATGAGTCACCAGGTCAAGGGGAAAGTCCAGTTCAGCTCACTTTATAAGGAATACGATATCATTCTTGACAACGGCTGCCCGGGTTCCGTTTACTGGTCGATGTGCATCGAACTAATGGATCCATGGACCCATGAAATCCAGGTGGCACTCACACCATCAGGCAAGCTACAGATGCAAAAGCAATCCAGGGTTAACCTGCAAATGAAAAATATCTTGGACAAATCCCACGCCCGCCATGCTTTTCAGGCCTTTTATTTGAACATTGGATACGCCTTAAATCCAGATGTAAACGCACGCTGTGTCGCCAGTGAATGTGAATTGAATAGACGTAGCCTGAGAACGCAATTCAGGGCCAACGACGTGGCCTGGGAAAGGGCGAAAAAAGCACTAGCGGCCCGTCTACTAGAGGATTGTCCTCAATCCGGCTGGGATAGCAGCATACAGGATGTCTGCAAGGCCAAAATCCATGAAAACAGCCAGGCCCCAATGGACCAGTTTGCTCAAAAAGAACAGGAATTGAAGAACAAGATAGCAGCGGTTGACCGGGAACGGTGCCAGGTTCACGCAGGTGGCTGAGACCGAATCTCACCCCAAACACGGCGACCCTGACTCCGTTACGGCGGTATTGGCTGCTTGTCTGGACCAACAGCGTACGGCCTATCTGGCTGATCCCAACCCGGATTTCAGGCAACGGAAACAGGACCTGTTATCACTGAAGCGGATGGTCAGTGACAATCGGGAAACGATCACCGTTGCAATCAACCAGGACTACGGCAACCGCTCACGCCATGAGACCCTGCTGGCCGAGATAATCGTCGTCATCGACGGCATCAATTTTGCTCTGAAACACCTGAAGCGCTGGATGAAAACCCAGCGTCGGGAAATTGATTTCATGATCTACCCCGGCGCAAAAAACCGGGTGATTCCGCAACCCCTTGGCGTAGTGGGTATCATTGTTCCTTGGAACTTCCCGATCCAACTCAGCTTCACACCACTGACCTACGTTATTGCGGCGGGTAACCGTGCAATGGTCAAAATGTCGGAAAATTCCCGTCATTTATCGCGTTTGTTGATTAAACTCGCGCCAGATTACTTTCCACCGCTGAAACTCAGCTTTTTTGAGGAGACAGGCAGCGTCGGAATCCAGTTCTCCCAATTGCCGTTTGACCATCTGTTTTTCACCGGCTCGGGCGCTACCGGCAAAGCAGTCATGGCCTCAGCTGCAAAAAACCTGACACCGGTCACGCTGGAACTGGGTGGCAAGTCTCCGGCAGTCATCTCGCCCGATTATCCCTTGCAAAAAGCCATTGAGCGCATCATGTTCGCCAAGCTGTTCAATGCGGGCCAGGTTTGTGTGAGCGTGGACTATGTCTTCGTGCCCGAAGATCGTGTCGATGAATTTGTCGAAAAAACAAAGGCCTGGGTTGGTGAGCACTGCCCCGACATCAACAGCCCCGACTATACGTCTATCATTGACCAGAGATCCCTGGACCGGCTCAATCAAATCCTGGCCGATGCCGAGCAGCACGGCGCAACACTCGTCAACCTGACCCAAGGCCAGGAATCCGCCCCGGGTATGCGAAAACTACCACCACACCTGGTTTTGAATGTTTCAGATGAAATGATCCTGGTGCAGCGCGAAATTTTTGGCCCGATTATGCCTGTCATCCCCTACCAAGACCCCCAGGAGGTGCTGGATTACATCAACCAGCGTGACCGCCCACTGGCGTTCTATCCATTTACCAACGATCGGCATTTGCAGGATTTCTATCTCGAACGGGTGATGTCAGGCGGTGTCTGTGTCAATGATGCCCTGCTCCACCCAGGCCAGCACGACCTGCCGTTCGGTGGTGTGGGCGCCAGCGGCATGGGGCATTATCATGGTTATGAGGGTTTTGCCACATTTTCAAAACTTCGGCCGGTCTTTTACCAGGCCCGTTTTAGTGCGCTGAAGTTTCTTGCACCACCCTACGGCAAACTGGCCAACAATATGCTAAACACAATTCTCAAGATGAAAAAGTAAGCCACAGATAAATCACATGAATCATCTTCTTAATCAAGTACAGGAAATCGTCGGTCCCAGCGGCATGCTACTGGGTGAGGACGTCGCCAGCCGTTCGGATTCCTGGCCCCCGATGGGGGGGTGCCAGGCCAAAGCTATTATCCGCCCTGCCAGCACCGAGGAAGTATCAAAAATCCTGAAACTCTGCCACGCTGCAGGACAGGTGGTCGTCACGCACGGCGGGCTTACCGGTTTGGTCGGCGGTGCCCGGGCTGATAAAGATGACATCGTGATCTCACTGGAACGCATGAACCACATTGAGCCTGTCGACACGATCAACCGCACGGTAACCCTCGAAGCCGGTGTGCTGCTGCAACGGATTCAAGAAGCGGCGGAAGAGGCCGGCTTACTGTTCCCGCTGGATCTCGGGGCACGCGGCAGCGCCACGATTGGCGGCAACATTTCCACCAACGCGGGCGGCAATAGTGTCATCCGTTATGGCATGATCCGCGACCAACTACTGGGTGTTGAAGCTGTGCTGGCCGATGGTACGATCATTTCATCACTCAAGGGCGTCATCAAGAACAATACCGGTTATGACCTGAAGCAATTGTTTATTGGTTCAGAGGGCACGCTGGGGATCGTCACCCGTGCCGTACTTCGCCTCCGCCCACTCCCACGCTCAAGGAATACCGCCCTGGTCGCGATTGACGACTTCGATCACCTGGGGCGTTTCCTGTGGGATATGGATTCGGCACTCGGTGGCACTCTCAGCGCATTCGAAGTCATGTGGAACGATTTCTACCGGTTGATTGTCGGTGATGGCGACAATCACGGTCAGCCGCTGCAATCATCCCATGGATTTTACGTATTGATCGAGTCCACTGGAGGTCACGAGGAAGCCGACAAGTCCCGTTTTGAAGGTGCGCTGGAAAAAGCGTTGGAACAAGAGTTAATGGTTGATGCGGTGATCGCACAAAGCAAACAACAACGCGAAGATCTTTGGGCGATCCGCGATGACATTGAAGGCTTGGTCAAGGGACTATTCCCGCCGATCACTTTTGATATCAGCCTCGGTATCGCGCAGATGGATGACTACGTCGAGGAGGTTCGTCAACAACTGACTGAGCGCTGGCCCGACTCACGCATGGTTGTCTTTGGCCACCTCGGGGATGGCAACATCCACCTCGTCCTCACCATTGGCAGCCTGGAAGAAAATGAAGTTCACGCGGTGGAAACCATCGTTTATGAAGCGCTGGGCCGTCGCCAGGGAGTGATTTCAGCCGAACACGGTATCGGCCTGGAAAAACGCGAGTACCTGAAACATTCGCGCAGTACGGAGGAAATCGCACTGATGAAAACCATCAAACAGGCACTCGATCCGAAGGGCATACTCAATCCCGGTAAAATCTTTGTGCAACATGAGGATACGTCGTCATAAACGGTGCAGAAAGGCTGCTGGAAACCCTGGTAGAGAGCGGTGTCGAGGTTTGTTTTGCCAATCCGGGAACTTCTGAAATACAACTGGTTTCAGCCATTGGCAACAGTGAAAAAATGCGCGCAGTGCTGTGCCTGTTCGAAGGCGTGGTTGCCGGCGCCGCCGATGGGTACGCCCGCATGAGTGATAAACCAGCGCTTACTTTGCTCCACCTCGGTTCAGGCTTTTCGAACAGCATGGCCAATCAGCACAATGCACACCGGGCACATGTTCCGCTGGTCAATATCGTTGGCGACCATGCCACTTATCACATGCAATATGACTCTCCACTTACATCGGATGTAAGGGCGCATGCTAGGATCAGCTCAGATTGGACCCAGGTATCCAAGTCGGCTGACGATCTCGCTGCATCAGGCGCCCAGGCTGTGCAGGCTGCGATGAAAGGATGGGGAAAGATCGCAACCCTGATTGCACCCGCCAACCATGCGTGGGAAGAATCCACTCAGGCGGCGCCTGCCCTGGCCGGTGCCAAACCGGAAAGAGTGTCTGCCACATCTATTTCTGCAGTCGCCGACGCCTTATCCAACGGTAAAACCACGGCTCTCTTCCTGGGCGGCCGTGCTTTACGCGAGGAATGTCTGTACGCTGCCGGCCGCATTGCCCGTGCCAGCGGAACCCGTATCCTCTGTGAAACGTTTCCGACCCGCCTGCAACGGGGCACTGGGCGTGTGCCGGTCGAACGCCTGCCCTATTTTGCTGAACAGGCCAGGGAGTGCCTCAGTGGCTTGGAGCAACTCATCCTGACCGGTGCCAATGCACCGGTTTCATTTTTCGCCTACCCGGGAAAGAAAAGCTGGCTGGCACCCGAGAATTGTGAAGTATTAACCCTGGCCGGGGTTGATCAGGATGTGCTCAGTGCCCTGGAGAATGTGGCCACCGCAATAGATGCGCCTGAAGCGCCCGCCTCGTCCACACACGCTCCGGAGCAGCCCGCGCCAACAGGAACGCTTTCGCCCCTGGCCATTGCTCAAAGCCTGGGCCAGCTCATGCCGGAAAACGCCATCGTTTCGGACGAGGCGATTACTTGTGGCCTGGCCCTGTTTCCCGCCACGGAAAATACGCCTCCTCATGACTGGTTGACCCTGACCGGCGGGGCCATCGGCCAGGGCCTGCCCTTGAGCCTGGGCGCTGCAATCGCCTGCCCGGACCGCAAGGTCATAGCCCTGCAAGCCGACGGCAGCGCAATGTATACCGTTCAGGCCCTGTGGTCCATGGCCCGCGAGAACACGGACGTCACGGTGGTCATCATGAACAACCGCAGTTATGCCATCCTCAACATCGAACTGGCTCGTGTCGGCGCCGGTCAACCCACCGCAAAAACCCTGTCGATGTTTGACCTCTCCAGGCCGGATATCAACTGGGTCGAAATTGCACAAGGCATGGGCGTTCCGGCCACCCGCGCCTCGACCGCCGAGGAATTTCATCAGCAGTTCTCCGCATCCATGGCCAATAAGGGGCCGCGATTAATCGAAGCCATGGTGGTACAGCAAAGGCCCTGACATTGTCATCAAGAGCTGACTAATTTAGCTGACAAACTGAACATGATAATATCGCCTTGAAGGAATACTGGTCTCTCGCCAGGCTCATGGATGGCGGATAAAGGTAATTTTTTAATGACAGAACACCCCATAAAAGCCCTTTTGGTGGATGCCGAAACAGAGCTGCGCACCCATTACGCTGGTGCGCGCATCCTGCTGGTCGAGGACAACGCCATCAACCTCGAAGTGGCTCTGGAAATTTTAAAAGGCACGGGCCTGGCTCTGGACACGGCGAAAAACGGTCGTGAGGCTGTGGCAATGGTCCGCACCACCGCTTATGAACTGATCCTGATGGATGTCCAGATGCCCGAAATGGATGGCCTGGAGGCGACCCGTGTGATCCGCTCCATGGCCAGCAATGGAGACCTCCCCATCCTGGCTATGTCCGCCCATATCTTCGCCAAGGACCGTCAAGCCTGCCTGGAGGCTGGCATGAACGACTTCGTCGCCAAGCCGGTCGAACCGCAAAACCTCTTCGCGACGATCATCAAATGGTTGCCGCAGCGCGAACCTGTCGATGCGAAAGAAACATCGACACCCGCTGGGTCAAAATAAGCCAATGCATTCCCTGGGATGAACTGGCTGAAGGATACGATCAGGGGCTCTCGGGCAGCCAGAGTCGTCCGGCACAAGATGCCCGATTTTTTCGGGCTCGAAGTTTTTTCCCGCAAACCTGTCAATTTTTACAGTTGTTCCACTCCTGTTCAAAGTATAAATTTGTCATCGGGATGAGTGATTTGATGAAACACAGGAGAGCCGATCGATGACAGAACACACACTAAAAGTACTACTCGTGGATGACGATGAAATCGATCGTTTGTTGGTGCAGCGCTCACTCAGGCAAGCCCAGCCAGCGGTGAGTGTTACCGAAGCGGAGGATGCAAAAACCAGTGTCGAACTGCTGCAAGACCGCCGCTTCGACTGCGTATTGCTGGATTTCAGTTTGGGGGACGCCTGGGGCCTGGAGGTGTTAAAGGAGTATAAAAAACATGATCTTAACGATACACCGGTCGTTATGCTCACTGGTCTGGAAGACGAGAATCTGGCTATGGAATGTCTGAAGCAAGGCGCCCAGGACTACTTGATCAAATCTGAAGTCAATGCACGCATGCTGTTGCGATCCATACGCTATGCAATGGAGCGCAAAAAATCCGCAAAATTGGCCGAAGCCGTCGAAGCTGAGCTTGCGGCCGAAAAGGAAAAAAACCTGATCCTGGCACGCTTGAGACATGAGGCGCGCACGACGCCTCTGAACGCGATCACCGGGTTTGCAGATCTCATGCGACTGGTTGCGAAGAAAAATTCTGTTGAAAAACAGGAAATGTTCACCGATGAAATCATTAGCGCCGGATGACACAAAGCTGTCATCTGGGTAAGATCTGATGCTGGCGACCTTATTAACTAAGCGCTTTGAGTCCTGTTTATTTGAAAAATAATGGCCGTGCCGTTGGCTTCAGACGCCTCTGCCCAAATCCGCCCACCGTGCCGGCTGACAATCTTTTTGCAAATAGTCAGGCCCGCACCTGTTCCAGAGCGTGGTGAAGAAGGATCTGCTCGATAGAACATTTCAAAGACACGCTCACGGAACTTCTCGTCAATGCCTGCACCGTTATCCTCGACCGTGAAGGTAGACAGCGCCCCTTGTGCAACTGATTTCACACTGATTACCGGTTCAACATCCTCAGGACAAAATTTGAGGGCATTCTCTAGCAGGTGGTGAAACAACAACATCAACTGTACTTGATCTCCAAAAACGCCAGGCAAAGACTCCACCTTGACCACTGCTTGCCTTTCCTGAATGAGCGCCTGCAAACCCTCTACAACATGAGCAAGGACTGCATTGCAGTCGCTTGCTGGATGTGCCTCAAGGGCGCATTTAAATCGTGCGACACGATGTAAACGAAATCGTTGAACTCTTGTTCAACTGATTGACTGGATGGCGGGTCATTTTTACCGTCAATGGCTGAATTCATGCCTGCGGTCCTTTGCTGGTTGTGGAGTTCTTATCGCGGAAGACAATCAATAACATGTCCTGATTGCGAAGAATGCCTCGGAAAATGTCCCATACAGCCTCATGAATCCACTGTAAGAAATGAAGGGTTTGCACGAAAAAATGCATAGTACACCGGGGCTTGCCAACAACGACAGAGCCCCAACGTGGGTTTGGGTGGTATTATTCCGAACCAAAAATGGGCCATGGTTGGATTAGCACCCCGGTACAAAGGCAAACCGGACGACGCCAAAGAGGACATCATGCATGGAAACTGCCCAACGGCCCTATTTCTGAGGGCCGCATTGCTGACGGCGATATTTTCAGTGGGGAGCAGCCAAGCGATGGCCGCAGACCGCCTGTCGGACGTATTCAAAAAGAGCGGTTGGGGCCTGTCATTCCGCTACCGCCTGGAGCTCGTAGACCAGGATCCTTTCGATAAAGACGCGACGGCTTCAACGCTGCGCATCCGGCTGAACTATCAGACCCAGGACTGGCAGAGCCTATCAATGTTCGTCGAGTTTGATTATGTCTCTGAGCTGTTGGCGAACAACTACAACGAGGGCGGCGGCAATACCCCGAACCGCGGGCAATACCCGGTTGTAGCCGACCCCCGGGGCGATGACTGGAACCAAGCCTACCTGCAGTACAAGAGCAGTGGCAACCAGGCACGGATCGGGCGCCAGCGCATTATTTTTGACAATGAGCGTTTTATCGGTAGCGTGGGTTGGCGGCAGAATGAGCAGACCTTCGATGCACTCTCATTCAGCCATACTGCCGGTAACGGCTTCAACTTCACTTGGGCATACATCGATAAGGTCAAGCGGATTTTTGGCAGCGAAGTGGACGTTTCGTTCTCACGCAAGTTCGTGGAAAAATATGGCCTGCTGCTAAAAGCAGCAAGCTTCGATTCCCGCAGCCCCGACTACGGCGATACTACCAAGTTCTGGGTGCAGTTGACCGCTGATTTCTAGCCTGCATCCAATGTAAAGTGTTGGACCTTTCGCGCGCGCGGTCCAT
>JADFKH010000107.1 GCA_022565025.1 Pseudomonadota bacterium | reverse complement strand
TTAATAACCCACAGGGAGAAACATCGTGAGCCTGTACGTTCGACGGGTTGTCACCGGCCATGACGAAAACGGCAGAGCCCGCGTCATCATCGACGAGATTTCAAAGACGGTGGTGTCGCGCCGGCCGGGTCAGGAATCCACCGTCGTCTGGGCGACCGACCACATGCCGCCCCGGCTCGGCGACGACCGCGACATTTCGCCCGAAATTGAGACCACGACGATCGATAACGGCATCGTCTTCCGCATCGGGAAATTCAGCCCCGGCGTCGCCGCCCGCGTCCACCGCACGGCGGCGATCGACTACGCGGCCATCATTTCGGGCGAAATCGCCATGGAACTCGAGCGGATCGCCCGCACCGGCGAGCCCGTCCCGGGGCAGACCGAAGGCGCGGCCTTCACCGTGTTCAGCAATCCCATCATCGACCGTGACGGACGCGTCGCGTTCTGGGCCGGCTACGAATCCGGCGCTGGTGACGGCGGGCTCTATGTCTATCAGGACGGCATGGTCGAACGCGTGCTCGACGACAACCCGGCCAACACCGGGGAGGTGCCCGGCGCCGACGACGGTGATTACTTCGGCGACTTCGAGATCACCGCCGACGGAGATGCTCCCGGATTCTCCTGGGGAATCGGCGATCGGCTCATCATCAGCGCTGAGACGCGCGGCCCGTCGCGGACGAACGGAATATACCGGTGGCGGGCCAGCGACGGCGCGATGAAGCGGCGGCGACTTTGCACGGTGTCGCCCCGGCTTTTGGCTCGACGACTCGAGCCGGGAGAGGCCACGGCTTCACTGACCTTGAGCAGTAAGGCCTCATTCGGCTCATGCTCCGGCAATTGGTCCAGCAAATCCGGGATCTGACTCCAGGCTTCCAGCAGTTGCTGACAGGCTGGGCAGTCTTGCAGATGCGCAGCCAGAGCATCATCGCGGTGGATGGCGTCCAGGCCGTAATCGACCAGGGCCTTTTTAATGAGTTCACAGCTGTTCATTGCTTTCCTCACGGGCTTTCCCCAGAGATGGGCGCCTGATGATGCTCGCGCCCGGTTTCTCGCCGTTTTTCTCTATCGACGAGGCTTTCAGCCAGCACCAGTCGCGCGCGTCGAAGGTGGGTTTTCACCGTGTTTTCGGGCAGCGCCATGACCTTCGCGATGTCCTTCATGCGCAAGCCCTTGAGAGTCGACAACACCAGCACTTCGCGTTGCCGCTCGGGCAGCGTCGTGATCTGGCGCTCCAGCCACATCACCGTGGACTGCTGCTCCACTTGTTCGTCCAGGCCCGGCTGGTGGCTTTGCCAATCCGGCGTGTGTGCAGGGTGGTTGCCGGTCAGGGCTTTGAGGTGGGTCATGAAATGCTTCCTACGGCCACGATCACGGCGGAAATTACGCACCGTGTTGAGCACGATGCTGACCAGCCAGGGCCGCAGCGGCTCGCTGGGACGGTAGCGGGGCGCAGACAGATGGACCTTCAGGAAGATGTCTTGAAACAGGTCATCGCGGTCATGTTTTTCGATGCCGTAGCGGTACAGGAAGTTGTAAACGAAGTTGCGGTAAGCCAGCAGCAGCTGTTCGAACGCCTGTTCGTCACCACGGCAATGACGGGGCAGCCAGTTGCGTTCATTGAGGTCGAGCACTCCTGCTGTGTGTGCGTCGGCATCGGATTGGGTTGATTGGCGCTCGTTCATCATTCCCTTTCTGGCATTCCCTTTTTGCGTTTGTATACCTATTTCTTACACCCCGATCTGAAAAAAGTTTCAAACCCAGGTTCACGATATTTCAGTCACAACAACGCCGGAAGGGTGGAATAGGGGTTAAGCCGGATCGTTCATGAAGGCGGACAAGCAACTGAGCACTCGCAATTCAAATCAACAACTTAGGAACATGGGTATGGCTCGGAGCTAAGAGAACCAGTGGCAGATTGCAGGTGCCTGAGCCCAGCGATTGGCCTTCTCGCCTGCTCAGATGGTTAGATTGTAGAGCCCAATCCCGACACCGGCGCTGAGCAAGATTACCCCCAGGGGGTGACTAAGGCGTTGACCCCAAGTGGCGTTTTTCTCGATTGCCATGACGAGCGCCAATAACAGCATCCAGCTGAGGCTGGTCGTACCAACAGCGAACATCAATAACATCAGCGCCCAACAGCAGCCGACACAGAACACACCGTGGCGCCAACCTATGTTGAGAGCCTCTGTGCGGTCTTTCCTGCCATGCCAGTGGCTTTGCAGGAACCCGAGGGGCGACCGGCATTTGTCCAAGCAGGCGTATTTCAACGTTGAAAACTGAAAGGCGCCCGCTATCAGGAATAGACCAGCACCCCAAATCCAGGCTTGCGGAAATAGACTGCTCGCCAGGGCCTGATCAATACCCCAGAGCAATCCCAGGGCGGCCACACCAAAGGCAAGCCAGGCGGCCAGATACCCCGCTAGAAGTAACCCAAGTAAAAGCGCTGCGTGCGCTCGCTGAGTAATCATCCGACGGAACAGGCTTACCAGGGGCACCGTGGTGGGCAACATCATAGCGACCGTCATCAGAAGCCAGCCCACCAAGAAGGCGCCCGCCGGGAGCCAACCGGACGTTTGCCCGGGGTGGGCATGCTCGGCCCCACCGCCGTGGCGGTGAAACAGCCAGCCGTAAGGTGACTGCTCCAGCCACCACAGCGCTATCCAGGCCAGGACCACGATGCTGCCTAACACCGGCAGCACAATGCTGCGCGGCGGGCGTGTATCTATGGCGACCGGTATGCCGGGCAACTGCTAGTACTCATTCAAGGAGAGTTATGCCGCTTCTGTGTGCTCGAACAGGAAGTCACTTTGGATGGCATTGAAACCTTCGATCTCCAAGTCAATATCCAGAGGCACGCTCTTAAGCTTAAACTTACTCGCCTTACCGACATAGGCAGGCGCACCCGGCACGGTGGAGAAGACGGTATTTGTGAGCGTGGTCACCTCGCCCGTCGCGCTTCGGTACGGCTCAAGCTCCGCGTGCGCCACATCTCCCAACTTCAGTGTGCCCTTGCCCTCCACCACATCGAAGACAATCGGGACACGCTCGACGGATGTCACTTCACCCACCAATTGAACGAGGTCCGCCACGGGGCCGCCTTTCGAGCCGGAGTAAACGGCCTGTATCGCTTCGGCCTGCTCATCCGTGGCATCATCGTTGATAAACATCGTGACGCGCCAATTCCCGTCAAGAACGTTTCCTGGTATGTGGACAGCTAACCCGATGGTGAGTCCTGCGACATCCACCCCATCAATGGTGCCTTGGTCGAAGTGCCAGGCCATGGCGGACTTACAATCGCCGAAGTCCGGGTCCTCGCCCACCCAACATGGACAAAGTATCTTGCAGGTGCACACTTCCAACAGACTGCCTTTGAGATGATATGCCATGACGTTCTCCTTCAGATATCTAGTTAACGTAGACCAGCTTCGCAACTGGAACCCAAGAATACACTTTCTGGGCAGACCAATCTACTCGTCCGGTGGCGTATGAGGACCCCGCCCATCTCTGGATCACTCGATATTCCCGCTGATGATGGGCCTGGCCATCATTGCCGTAATGGCTTTTCATGGCAGGGCTCCTAGGATTCACCAATCTGCACGCCCTTCCAGAACGCGATCCTGCTGCGAACCTGGTCTGCCGCCGGTTTTGGATCAGTGTAGAACCAGGCGGCATCGGGGTTGCTTTGGCCATTCACCATCAGGGTGTAGTAATTCGCCGTACCCTTCCACGGACAGATGGTGGTCGTGGTGCTGTCTTGCAGAAATTCCCGCTGCACCGAATCCGGGGGAAAATAGTGATTTCCTTCCACCACCAAGGTGTCGTCAGATTCGGCAATCAGCTGTTGATTCCATATGGCTTGCATTGTTGCATATCCTCCGGGTTGTTCAGGAGATCATCATCCGGATTTATGTGAATTCCGGTAATGTCGGTCAATTCGTTTATCCGCTCCATCAATTCTGCGCGCCAAGCTTCGTCGATGCTCTCCAAGGTGCGCTCAGAAGTGACCCTGTAAGTTTAACAGGCGGCCATATACCATCGCCAATGATTCGATGAAGACCCTGGCAAAAAACTAAATAACTACCTATAAACGCGGCTATGTTGTAAAACAACACAATGACCGGGCTAGACTCCATAAGCTGAAATGATTCGCTTGCTTGCACCTGTTTCGCCGCTGCTGCTGGGCGTCGCCATCCTGCTCACGGGCCAGGGACTGCAGGGCACCCTGCTGCCCGTGCGTGCGGGCCTGGAAGGCTTCTCCACGTTTTCCATTGGCCTGATGGGAGGCGCCTACTTCCTGGGCTTCACCCTGGGCTGCCTGCGTGGCGTCGCCCTGGTGCAGCGCGTGGGGTATGTGCGAACCTTTGCCGCCATGACTGCCGCAGCCTCAGCTGCACCGCTGTTGCATGGCTTGTGGCTGGACGACTGGGTTTGGTGGATTCTTCGGCTGGTTTCCGGCTTCTGTTTCGCCGTGCTCTACGTGGTTATCGAGAGCTGGCTCAATGAGAAATCCACCAACGAAAACCGCGGCGCGGTGTTTTCGGCTTATACACTGATCACACTCACCGTACTGGCGGTCGGGCAACAGATGTTGCTGCTTTACGATCCGCAGCGAATGGCCCTGTTTGCGATTGCCTCTGCACTGGTATCGCTCGCTGCACTACCGGTAGTGCTGTCCACCGCTGCAACCCCCAGCCATGAACAAACCAAGGTCAGGTTGAACCTTCGACGGCTGTACACGATCTCTCCGGCTGGCGTGCTGGGTTGCCTGGCCTGCGGACTGGCCAACGGCACATTCTGGTCACTGGCTCCGGTTTTCGTGGCCGGCTATTCCGCTGACGTCAGCCTGGTGGCCTGGTTCATGACCGCAACCGTGCTGGGCGGTGCACTCGGCCAATACCCGCTCGGCCTGTGGTCTGATCGCGTAGACCGCCGCTATGTCATTGCTTTTGCGGCTTTTACCGGTACTGCCATCGGCATGACTATGTGGTATATGTCAGCGGGAATTTCCACCCTTCAACTGATGCTGCTTGGCGCTGCCTGGGGCGCCATCGCCTTCCCGATGTATGCCGTTTCCGTAGCACACACCAACGACTACGCTCAGGCCGATGAATACGTAATGATTTCCAGCGGTCTGCTGCTGATGTACGGCATCGGCGCTATATTGGGGCCATTCCTGGCGCCTGCAGTCATGTACCTCATCGGCACGGGCGGGCTTTATGTTTTCACGGCCACGGTGCACCTGCTGCTGGGCCTTTACATCATCTTCCGCATCACACGTCGCACACCGGTACCCGACGAAGAACAGATCCCCTTCGTGGACGCCCTGGCTTCCACGCAGACCGCCTCAAATGTGTATGAAGAAGAATTTTAACGGGGGGTCATTTATAGCCCGCGGCTTGCAGGGAGAACAAGCGAGCGTAGTGGCCATCGAGTTTGACCAACTCCTCGTGGCTGCCGCGTTCGATGATTCTTCCATTTTCGATGACGACGATCTGGCTGGCCATTCTTACAGTTGAGAAGCGGTGTGAGATGAGGATGGCGATGCGCTTTTGGGTGAGCTTACGGAAATGCTCGAAAATTTTTGCCTCGGCAGCGGCATCCATGGAGGCAGTGGGCTCGTCCAGCACCAGGATGTCGGCATCCGCACGCATGAAGGCGCGAGACAGGGCGATTTTCTGCCATTCACCGCCAGAGAGTTCCTGGCCGTCCTTGAACCACTTGCCGAGCTGGGTGTTGTAGCCAGCCGGTAAGCCTTCGATGATGGCATCGGCCATGCCTTTGCCGGCGGCTTCGCGCCAGCGTTCCTCGTCTTCGAAGTAGCGCACATCGCCCACACCGATGTTTTCGCCCACCAGGAACTGGTAGCGGGAGAAGTCCTGGAAGATTACGCCAATGCGCTGGCGCAACGCGCTTTCCTGCCAGTCGTTGAGGTCCATGCCGTCGAGCAGGATGCGGCCCTGGTCGGGGCGGTACAGCCGGGTCAGCAGCTTGATCAGCGTGGTCTTGCCTGATCCGTTCTCACCCACCAGCGCCAGTGATTCGCCAGGCTGGATGTGCAGATCGATATCCATCAGTGCGCTCTGGCTGGCGCCCGGGTAGGTGAAGCTGACACCCTCGAAGCGGATGCCATCGTCGGGCCGCGGGCCACGCTCCTTGCTGGCGTCAGTGCTTATGACCGGAGTTTCCAGGAATTCGTACAGGGTGGACAGGTACAGGTTGTCCTCATACATGCCGCCAATCGCCGACAGGATGGCCGAGACTGCGGACTGTCCCTGGCGGAACAGCATCAGGTACATGGTCATCTGGCCCAGCGTGATGCGGCTGGCGACGGCCGCGACGGCGATCCAGGCATAGGCGCCGTACAGGGCCACGGTGCCGATCAGCCCCAGTACGAAGCCCCAGCCATCGCGGCGAATGGCAAGGGCCCGGTCCGCTTTATACAGTCGATGGAAGATGTCCCGGTAGCGGCCCAGCAACAGTGGACCGAGTCCGAACAGTTTCACCTCCTTGACGTTGTCCTCACGCGCCAGCACCGTCTCGAGGTACAACTGCATGCGGGTTTCGGGTGAGCGCCAGCGGAACAGGCGGAAGGCTTCACCGGAGAACCGGGTCTCGGCGAAGAAAGCCGGCAGCCCCGCGATCAGCAGCACCGCCACGGCCCAGGGTGAGAACTGCACCAGCAGCACACCGTAGCTGAGCAGCGACACCAGGTTCTGAACCAGACCGAAGGTCCGCTTCACCAGCGACAACGGCCGGCTCGAGGCTTCGCGCCGGGCCCGGGTGAGCTTGTCGTAGAACTCGGCGTCTTCGAACTGGGCCAGCTCCAGCGTCAGCGCTTTTTCCAGGATCATCACGTTCACGCGCTGGCCCAACTGGGCACGCAACAACGCCTGGCACAGGGATATGCCGCGCTGGGCGCCGGTCAAGGCTGCGACGATCACAGCCTCAATGGCCACCAGCGTGAATACCCTCGTCATTGAAGTGACACCGGAGTCCTGAGCGGCTTTGCTGGCCGCGATCACTGCGTCGATGATCAACGCACCCACCCAGGCCATTGCCGCCGGCAGCACGCCAGCCAGCAAGGTGAGTATGGCCAGCGCTACCGTAAGGAGACGGTTGGTGGTCCACACCAGATCCATCGCCCGGCGGCTGTAGCGGAACACACCGAGGAAACCACGGGTGGTGGCGTCAGGGGGAGGTCCGGGCGGGGTGTGATAAGCCATGGGGCTATGGTACTAGCGATTTCAGAAGCGTGCTGGCACGTAAGGTAAGAGGTCGCTTGCCTACAGGGATGTAGGCGAGCGCCATGCTACATTTGACCCTCGGTTGTTCTGGATTTCTTGTCCGCCAGCCACCTTTCCCAGCGTGGGTCATCGTGCAGGGGCCTGAGGAATGGGGAAGTTAACATCAGCCTCAAAAAATGCCAATCCCGCATATTCTGGCCACTGTCGAAGGTCCTGTCGGTGACCGTAGCCAGCCACTTGAACGACTCGTCCAAGTTGTGCCGGTGCGCATAAATTTCGGCAAGGCGTGTTGCAGCTTCGACACCAGGGTCTGACTTAAGGCGTTCAATGGCTGCATTGGATTGTGTCTCTTGATCCAGCGCATGGTGGATCACGGCCATGCCCATGTCCCTGGCGAAACCTTCCGGGAGTTGCTGAAAGAGAACCCGGGCTTCCTCATATTCCTGTTGCAGAACAAGGACTTCACCCAGGCCTTCGTTAATTTCGTCCTCCCTTTCAGGGCTCAGTTCCAACGCGTTGAGGTATTCGACCCAGGCTTCTTCGAGGTGGCCAGCTCTGGTTAGGTATGCTGCCAGGTTGAACCAATTGACGGCTCCCAGCGGGTCCAGGGCTACCGCTCGTCGCTGCAGTTCAATGGCTCGCTCGAAATTAGCTTCCAGAATTACCGCGTCACCGGCAGCGATGGACAGCACGAGTGCACTGTTCTGACCGTAACGTAAGGCCTGGTCAAAATGCTGCTGGGCCACATCTATATCCAAACCTTGAATCGGGTAGATTCGGGCCAGGCGAATGTGCGCCTCGGCGTGATTCGGGTCCAGTTCCAGGGCCTTGTTCAGCACCGCCTTGCTCCTGGTCACAAGTTCTTCCAGGGTAATCTCCTGCCTAAAGGTCTGAATGATCATTGGACTAACCAACCCAACCCACGCATCGGCCAGGTTGGGGTCTAATTCGACTGCCAGTTCGAAATACTTCATGGCGCGTTCGTTGTCGCCAGGGCCGCGTCGGTTGTGGAAAAACTTTCCCCTCAGATAATGCTCGTAGGCCTGCGCATTTGGGGTGTCCGATACAGGCAGCAACACAGGTGAGTAGCCGTCGCCCAGCAGTTTGTCCTTCAGCACTGCGGCCACCGAAGCGGCGATCTCCCTCTGCACCGCAAAAACATTTTCCAGAGTGCGGAAGTATATTCCAATCCATAAATGAGTCTGAAGGGATAGAGTGAGAGATCAGTCTGTCAGCCAGTTTTCAGGGTCCATCCATGAACAGTTTTAAAGAGTTTCCGACGCGCCTTTTGTAGTTGGTCCGCCGCCTGGTTGTCGCTGATCTGGTGCGCGACTTTGTCGAGTATTTCAAAGCTGATGCCAGGTTTCAAATAATCTTTTGCATTGGGCAATGATATGAGTTTGTCATATGGTGTCATCATGTTTTCATAACGGTAGACTTTGCGTTGTTTGCCTTTGTGATCAGTCAGGGTTTCTGGGAAGAAACAGGGCCGGTGGAAATTAATATAAGGGTTCAAGTACTGCTGGTTGAATTGATTGATGAGTGGTGCCCACCGTTGCGGGAT
This sequence comes from Pseudomonadota bacterium, assembly GCA_022565025.1. Classification (GTDB taxonomy): domain Bacteria; phylum Pseudomonadota; class Gammaproteobacteria; order Xanthomonadales; family SZUA-36; genus JAJRRA01. The sequence goes on along the minus strand of JADFKH010000107.1, from coordinate 550 downwards.
ATGGGTGTGACCGAATAGTTTTCTGACCACAGAGCCGTTTTTGCTTTCCGCCAGGGCATTGTCATTGCTGTTCCGGGAACGTGATTTGGTAAACTCAATTCGTAGTTTTTCCAGCAGTTTGGCAACCCGTTTGTTGATGTATTCCGAGCCATTGTCCGAGTGAAAACCCAGTATCTCGAAGGGAAAGGCTTCCAGCAACTGCTCCAGGGCCGGAATGAGGTAACGTTCACTGATTTTCTCAACGGTGCAAACGACTTCGAACTGGGTCACTTCATCAACGGCATTGACGTGATAAACGCCTTTGCGTTTATCCAGATCACCTTGATGTACAGTATCAATGCGTATATAGCCCGGCTTGCCATCCGGTTGGGGCTTGCGACGTTCACCGATGCTGGAGAGCCTGGATCGAGTTTTTTTGAAATGGTGTCGCCGCCTGGTGTAGGTAGTCGACTTTCTCAGGTTATACAGGTGGCTCACTGAGATCGATGTCAGTGAGGCATATTCTGCCTGCCCAAAGATCTCAAAGGCCCGTTCACACAGCTTCTTGACT
>JADFKH010000289.1 GCA_022565025.1 Pseudomonadota bacterium | reverse complement strand
CGAGCAACTCCGGGCTTGTCCAACTACAGGATAAGACAGGGGCTAGCTCCGCTCTCACGATCTATCCTTATTCGTTAGAGCGGTATTCCAGTTTATGTTGGGGCTTTTTGCGTTTGGCGGTTATCGGTATATATGGAAAATAGGCTTGAGAAAGATACCGTCTAACGATACGTGGGAGACGCACCTGCTTTTAGTCACGCGTTGTGCGTTCGTAAAACCCGTGCCTAATGCGCAGGCCGCTCAACTTCTGACCTAGCTAAATAAAAACCACCTTGCCAGAGATAAAAACAATCGTAGTCATAGGTGGCACAGGGCACTTTGGGGGAAGAATTTGTCGTCGTTTGCTTGGGGAACCCAATACCAGGCTGGTGGTGACCAGTCGCAGCAAAAAAAAAGCACAGAGGCTGGTTGCAGAATTGCGCTGTGGCGATGCAAGGCATGACATCAAGGCTTCCGCCCTGGATCATTCATCACCTGACTTTGAAGCCGATCTACGGGCACTGAATCCTGACCTTGTAATCCATACCGCCGGCCCCTACCAGGGACAAGACTATCGCGTGGCGCGTGCCTGTATCGATTGCCATGCTCACTACATTGATCTGGCGGATGGAAGAGAATTTGTCGAGGGTTTCAATCAGCTAAATAGCGAGGCCCAGAACAGCGGGGTACTATTGGTTTCCGGAGCCAGCACTTTACCGGGACTGTCCAGTGCTGTGATCGACTTTATGTCCGGTCAATTTAATGTCATTAGTGGCATTGAGATTTCAATCGCTCCCGCTCATCAAACTCCTCGAGGGCCTGGAACCATTGCCGCGGTCATGAGCTACTGCGGAAAACCATTCAAGGTGCTGGAACAAGGTCGATGGATGACTCGGTATGGGTGGCAAGACCTGCGCATCCAGAATTACCCTGCATTGGGGAAACGCCTTTCCGGCGCTTGTGACGTGCCGGATTTGTCGTTAATGCCAAACTATGTGAAAGGATGTGAAACAGTCACATTTCACGCAGCGCTTGAAGCCTGGTGGGAGCAAATGGCACTATGGATGATGGGCTGGCTCGCACGGGCTGGCATGGTCAGAAATTGGGGCAAACTGACGCCTTTATTTCATCGAATGAGCGTGCCACTGAAGAATCTGGGATCAGACAAAGGCGGAATGCATATTCGACTGAGCGGGCTGGATTCGAACAACAATCCTGCACAAAGAGTCTGGTACCTGACCGCCGAAAACAATCATGGCCCGGAGATTCCCTGCACACCGGCATTGGTACTGGCTAGAAAGCTGGTGAGAGGGCAAATATCAATTCGGGGTGCAGTTCCATGTCTGGGACTGATGACCCTGTCCGACTTTGCAGATGAAATGACAGGTTTCGATATAAGCTGGGAGTTTCACGATTAGGCAACGCCATTGATGGATAGTTACTCACTGATAAAGCTGATACACATCATCAGTGCCTCAATTCTTTTTGGTACCGGAATTGGCACTGCCTTTTTCATGCTGAGGGCTCACCTGAGCGGCAATCCTGAAGCAATGGCTGTCACCACTAGAAACGTCGTTCTGGCGGACTGGATATTCATCACACCAGCGGTGGTCATTCAGGCCACAACTGGCTTATGGCTTACTTTTCAGCTGTCCATCCCGCTTGGATCAGTCTGGTTTATTGCCGTAGTTTCTTTGTTTGCGGTGATGGGTATTTGTTGGATTCCAGTGGTCCAGATTCAGATCAGAATTCGCAACATCATTGCCAACGGCGGAGGGATGGCTGACTACCAGAAGTTAATGCAAACGTGGGTAGCCTTGGGGGTGCCTGCATTTATCAGCATATTGATCCTGTATGTCCTGATGGTGACGAAAATTGGAGTAGGGACCAGTGTATTCGGCTAACAAGCCGGAGTAGGCGAACGGAGCCTGGCGCCCCCACTTGTTTTGCGCTAAAAGAGATGTGTCATAGCGAGGGATAGGCCACTTTGAAATGAACAAAGGTTTTGCGGGAATTTTGATCGTACTCGCGGCAGTGGGAGGGCAGGTGCTCACGGCCGGGGCTACGCAGTTGACGCCGGTAGCCGGGTTCAGGGAACTGCTGAAGTCGGCTGAGGCCGTGGCGGCGGTGGAGATACTGAAGGTCGATAATCGCGCCACTGCAGCGGATGGCCCGTTGATCCTCGAGGTGAAGGTGCTCGCTGTGCCCAAGGGGCGCGTGACGGTCGGGCAGACGTTACGCACGTGGGAATCTGCGTGGGTCGCCGGGACCTACAGCACCGGGCAGCGTCGGCTCTTGTTGCTCAAGCGGCAGCACCTGGTCGAGCCGTATCACCGCAAGTCCACTTGGGGGACGATGCACATTGCCCTGGAGGTCTTCATCGAACGCGCATCT
>JADFKH010000288.1 GCA_022565025.1 Pseudomonadota bacterium | reverse complement strand
GCCGCCACCTGAACGGGGTCGAGCATGCCCCGCTGGTCGGTGGGGAGCGCTCGGAGCTGGACGCCTCCCAGCCCTGCGATGCCCGCCACCTCGTTCAGCACTATATGGGCGTCGGCGCCCACGATGATCTCATCGCCGCGCTGGCAGTGGGCCAGGCCGAGACCAGGTTGCCCATGGTTCCGCTCGCCCCTACGAGCGCTGCTTCTTTGCCCATCCGCTCGGCGGCCATCTCTTCGAGCCGGCTCGTCGTCTATCGAAGAGAACGATCTTCCAAGCTATTTCTATATTGCCGCTGGCGATCGATCAAATTAATGCAGGGGAATTTTCGCGAAATGGTCGTGATAATGAACGAATCCGCTGGTGAATGAACATTCGGGTATATCGTTCTTCAATTCTCCGCAAGAGATCACTGTGCAATGACCATCGACGGCAAGTCGGAAGGCAGAAGTCAGGGTCTGCACCGCCAATCTCCGGACTTGACTCGATGATTCGCGACTTCGCGAGACCATTAGAATCAAGCTAAGCTAGCTTCTTGACGGAGTAAATCAGATGGCCAAAAAGTATCGACTGAGTCGAAGAAGTGTAGTCAGAGTATAAGGAGAACAAATACCCTTTTCCATGAAACCCGCGAGTATTGAACAGCCTTTCAACCCAGTTTTTCAGCCGGGTCACTATCGAATTTCGGCTGGTTGGCTGCAGGGGACTGGATTCCACTCGGTGAGACTTCTATTGCAGGCTAATTTCCAGGCTCGGGGCGAAAGATACCGTGCCATCCCAGAGCATTCCACACATGAATGGCAATTCATTGCTAAGGGTTGGTACTTTTACCCTGTTCTGTTGCCTAACGCTTACAGCTTCAGCTGATCAAGCAACCGCGACTGAAATTGCAAATAAGGTCATCGACCTGCAGGGTCATCGTGGCGCGCGCGGCCTGATGCCTGAAAATACGATCCCGGCATTTCAGCGCGCCCTGGATCTCGGCGTCACTACGCTGGAGATGGACGTTGTCATCAACGCCGAGGGCCATGTTGTGCTGTCTCATGAACCGTGGATGTCGGCGAAAATCTGCACGCATCCCGATGGTCACAACGTCACTGAGGACGAAGAAAAAGGTCTCAGGATTTACTTGATGAGTGATGAAGAGATAGCCGGGTTTGACTGTGGCAGTCGCGGTCACCCCGACTTTCCCCGCCAGCAGGCCATGCCGGTATCAAAACCCTTGCTTGGTGATGTGTTGCAGGCCGTTGCAACACATTCATCTGCATCCCGGCGATCACCGGTGCAGTTTAATATCGAAATCAAATCCCGGCCCGAAGGCGACCGGGTCTTTCACCCAGAAGTCAGGGAATATGTAAATGTCTTGTACAGGGTTTTGCAAGAATTCGATATCCTCGAGCGGACTACGGTGCAGTCATTCGACCCCCGGGCCCTCGAAGCTATGCACAGCTTAGACCCACAGGTTTCCACGGCCTTGTTGATCAGGAACCCGCACGGATTTAAAGAAAACCTCGCCCAACTGAGCTTTATACCGGATATTTACAGCCCCGATTATGAACTTGTAGACGAAGAACTGATCCGTGCTGCACACGCACTGAACATCCAGGTGATTCCGTGGACCGTCAACGACGCTGACACAATGCGGAAATTGCTAAGTTGGGGTGTCGACGGCCTGATCACGGATTATCCGGACCTTGCCGTCGAGGTGCTGTCAGAAAGAGTAACACACCGTAAGCCTGGCAAATGATCGGCTTTCTGAAACCCCCACGCCACCATCCGCAACTGCCTGAAGAACGGATCGGCGCGGCTTACACCCGCCTCAGGTGGCAGGTTTACAGCGGTATTTTCGTCGGTTATGCGGGTTATTATCTGGTCCGGAAAAATTTTTCGCTGGCCATGCCCTACCTGATAGAAGAAGGTTACTCAAGGACAGAGCTCGGTTTTGCCTTGTCGGGCGTTGCTATTGCGTACGGTCTTTCCAAATTCATCATGGGCAGCGTTTCCGACCGCAGCAACGCACGCAATTTCATGACTGCAGGTCTTGTCATGAGTTCGCTGGTCATGATTGCCATGGGATTGGTACCAGCGGCAACCGCTTCGGCGAGCGTGATGTTCGTGCTGCTGCTGGCCAACGGCTGGTTCCAGGGCATGGGCTGGCCGCCTAGTGGCCGCACCATGGTGCATTGGTTTTCAGTCAGCGAGCGGGGTACAACGATGGCCTTTTGGAACATTGCCCACAACGTGGGCGGCGGACTGGTCGGGCCGCTTGCCATTCTGGCCATGGCGATATTTGCCGACTGGCATGCAATATTGTATTTGCACGGCTTTTTTGCGCTGGTCATTTCGCTGTTTATCTGGCTAACCGTGCGCGACACACCGCAGTCT
>JADFKH010000106.1 GCA_022565025.1 Pseudomonadota bacterium | reverse complement strand
TGAAAAACGCCTGAACAACCCCATTTCAGGAGCATCAGGATATTAATTCGAAAAGCCATAATTTTTTTGGGAGATATTTCACATGGGCAAGATAATTGGTATTGACCTGGGTACCACCAACTCCTGCGTTGCAGTGATGGAAGGTGGTCAGCCCAAGGTGATCGAAAATGCCGAAGGCGACCGCACCACGCCCTCCATTGTTGCATTTACCAAAGATGACGAGGTCTTGGTGGGCCAGCCGGCCAAGCGCCAGGCGGTGACCAACCCCACCAACACGCTGTTCGCTGTAAAGCGTCTGATCGGACGCAAGTTCAACGAAGACGTGGTGCAGAAAGACCGTGACCTGGTTCCATACAACATCGTGGCAGCCAAAAACGGCGATGCCTGGGTTGAAGCCGGTGGCAAGAAGATGGCTCCGCCAGAAATTTCGGCCCGCGTGCTGATGAAGATGAAGAAAACGGCCGAGGATTACCTGGGTGAGGAAGTCACCGAGGCAGTCATCACTGTGCCGGCATACTTCAATGATTCACAGCGTCAGGCAACCAAGGATGCCGGTCGGATCGCGGGCCTGACGGTCAAGCGCATCATTAACGAGCCGACCGCCGCTGCACTGGCCTATGGTATGGACAAGAAAGCCGGTGACAGCGTGATTGCAGTTTATGATCTGGGTGGCGGCACCTTTGATATTTCCATCATCGAGATTGCGAATGTTGACGGTGAGTTCCAGTTCGAAGTGCTGGCGACCAATGGTGACACCTTCCTCGGCGGTGAAGATTTTGACAAGCGGGTCATGGATTACCTGGTTGACGAGTTCAAGAAAGACCAGGGCTTCGACCTGCGCAATGACCCACTGGCGCTGCAGCGCCTTAAAGAAGCCGCAGAACGCGCCAAAATCGAATTGAGCACCAGCCAACAGACCGAGGTCAACCTGCCGTATATCACAGCGGATGCCAGTGGTCCGAAGCACCTGAACATCAGGCTGACCCGCGCCAAGCTGGAAGCGCTGGTGGATGACCTGGTGTCACGCACGGTGGGTCCCTGCCGTACCGCGCTGGATGACGCGGGCCTTAAAGTCTCTGATATCCAGGACGTGATCCTGGTCGGCGGCCAGACCCGCATGCCCAAGGTGCAGAAGACCGTCGCCGAGTTCTACAACCGTGAACCACGCAAGGACGTGAATCCGGATGAGGCAGTGGCCGCCGGCGCCGCCATCCAGGCTGGCGTGCTGTCGGGTGACGTGAAAGACGTCTTGTTGTTGGATGTCACGCCCCTGTCCCTGGGTATTGAGACCCTGGGAGGCGTAATGACCAAGCTGATTGAGAAAAACACCACGATCCCGACTAAGGCAGCGCAGATCTTCTCAACCGCGGAGGACAACCAGGCCGCGGTTACCGTGCACGTGCTGCAGGGTGAACGTGAAATGGCCTCGGCCAACAAGTCCCTGGCCCGTTTCGACCTTTCCGGCATTGCACCGGCCATGCGTGGCATACCCCAGGTCGAAGTGACGTTCGATATCGATGCCAATGGCATCATGCACGTCAGCGCGATCGACAAGGCAACCGGCAAGGAGCAGAAGGTCGAAATCAAGGCGGGCTCCGGACTGTCCAAAGAAGAGATTGACCGCATGGTGCGCGATGCCGAGACTCACGCGGAGGAAGACCGCAAGTTCCACGAGTTGGTCACTGCGCGCAACACGGCCGATGCCATGGTCCATGCGACGCGCAGCAGTCTGAAAGAATTGGGTGACAAGCTCAGTGAAGATGATCGCAAGCCCGTCGAAAGCGCCATCGAAGCTGTCGAGGAAGCCATTAAGAGCGACGACAAGGATGCCATTGAAGCCGTCATCGCCAAGCTGACTGAGGCCGCACAGGTAATCTACCAGCAGGCTGCGGAACAGGCGCAGGCTGAAGGTGAAACCGAAGCATCCCAAGCTGACGACGATGTCGTTGATGCTGAGTTCGAAGAAGTAGATGAAGAAGTGGACGAGGAAGTGGACGGGGAAAAGAAAGACGACTGATCGAGATTCGATTTGTGTGCCAAAGACCCCGGCCAATGCCGGGGTTCTTCGTTGGAGCGCGCATTGCGGGTTAACGGCTGTGGAACAATCGCGCGCGATGCAAGCTCCTACACTCTTGAATTAGCGTCAAATAAACCTCAAATCTGGTGCAACAAGTATGGAAACCTGGCATGGCCAAACGCGATTACTACGCAATTCTCGGGGTACCCAAGTCGGCGAGTGACGATGAGCTGAAGAAAGCTTATCGCCGCCTGGCGATGAAACATCACCCGGACCGCAATCCAGATGATGAAAGCGCACATGAGAAATTCAAGGAAGCCAAGGAAGCGTACGAGATTCTCAAGGATCCCAGAAAGCGGTCAGCCTATAACCAGTTTGGTCATGACGGTGTTGATCCAACGGCTCGCGGGCCGGGAGGCCCCGGTGGATTCCAGGGGGATGTAGGCGATATCTTCGGGGACATTTTTGGTGACATTTTTGGCGGCGGCCGCAGGGCTGGTCGGCAGCGCCAGCGGGGAGCCGATTTGCGTTTCTCCCTGGACCTCGGCCTCGAAGATGCGGTCAGGGGTTCAACGCGGGAGATCAAGGTACCCACCCTGGGCAAGTGCAAAACCTGTGACGGTAGCGGCGCCAAAGATGGCAAGAGGGAAACCTGCGGCACCTGTGGTGGCGTCGGCCAGGTGCGCATGCAGCAGGGCATTTTCTCGGTCCAGCAGACCTGTCCGGCATGCCATGGCGCTGGGCAGCGGATCGGCGATCCCTGTCCCACCTGTCGTGGCCAGGGCAGGATACGCGAAACCCGGACCCTGTCGGTGAAAATCCCCGCCGGAGTCGACAGCGGAGACCGGATTCGCCTGGCGGGTGAGGGTGAGGCGGGGATGGCAGGCGCCGCTGCCGGTGACCTGTATGTCGAAGTCCGCGTCAGGCCGCACCGGATATTTGAGCGCGATGGTGATGAATTGTACTGTGAAGTACCCATATCCTTCACCCTCGCCGCGATGGGTGGTGAATTGGAAATTCCCACGCTGAACGGCCAGGTCAAGCTCAAGATTCCACAGGAAACACAGACGGGTCGCATGTTCCGCCTCAGAGGCAAGGGCGTGAAGTCTGTCCGCAGCCACCGTACCGGCGACTTGATGTGCCGTGTGGTCGTGGAAACACCAGTCAAGCTCACTCGCGAGCAGAGAGATTTGCTGAAACAGTTCGAACAGTCTTACACCAACGACAGTACGATTCACAATCCGCGGGCTCATTCCTGGTTGCAGGGCGTCCGCGAATTCTTTGACCGCATGACATCATGAACAGTCAGCCAGGGAGGCTCTGATGTTGCATGTCACAATCCACGGCTCAGGCCGGATGGCAAAAGCGATCTCAAGCGCCGCAGCTGCACAGGACGACCTGTTTATCACGGCTACTGTTGCACCTGAGACTCCGGACTGGGAAAGTGACTGTCCACATTTCTTTTCACTCGACGCTCTGCCGGCACTGCCAGCCCTGTTGATTGATTTCACGCTGCCGGAGGGGACCCGAACGGCCGCCGAATGGTGCGTGCACAACGACGTTGCCTTGCTTAGCGGCGTTACTGGTCTATCGGCCGAGGTCAAGGCAGATTTACGCACTGCAGCACAAAAGGTACCCGTCCTGTGGTCGCCCAACCTGAGCCTGGGCATCAATCTGCTGGCTGAACTGGCAAAGCAGGCGGCCGCTGTTCTTGACCCGAAAACCCAGGTCGAAATCGAGGACATCCATCACCAGTGGAAAAAAGACGCTCCCTCGGGCACTGCCCTGATGCTGGGCGAGACGATCACTGCCCAGCGAGGCAGGGAAGGCACACAGATTGAATACTCATCCATCCGCGAGGGTGAGATCATCGGCGAGCATAAAATCACCTTCCATATGGCAGGTGAAGAGTTCGACCTGGTGCACCGTGCACATGATCGCAGTATCTACGCGCTGGGTGCGCTTGGGGCAGGGAAGTGGCTGGTCGGACAGCCAGCCGGCCTGTACTCGGCATCGGACTGGCTCGTGGACTTTAATAGTTAGACAAGGCAGGCGCGCTTCTATAAAATCTGAGCGCTTAGAACATGACGCGAAGCGTTTCGACGCTCGCCGCACAAAACGACTGGATTTCTAAGCGGGAACAGCTTTGCAGGCTTTCCCGTTTTGCCTATCTGGCTTGCATGAATATACGGGCTCAGGAGAGAAATTTTGACTGATCAGGCAGTGCTGGCTTTGCAAGACGGCAGTATTTTCCACGGCCGAAGCATCGGCGCATGTGGTGAGGCGATTGGTGAAGTGGTTTTCAACACGGCCATGACCGGTTACCAGGAAATCCTGACCGATCCATCTTATGCACGCCAGCTGATCACGTTTACTTATCCGCATATCGGCAATACCGGTTGCAACCCCGAAGATGAGGAATCCGGACAAACCATGGCGGCTGGACTGATCGTGCGCGATTGCCCGGACCTGCACAGCAACTGGCGTGCTACCCAAAGCCTGCCGGACTTCCTGCGCAGGAATGGGCTGGTTGCTATTGACGGCATCGATACGCGCCGTCTGACCCGCATCCTGCGGGAAAAAGGAGCCCAGGGCGGTGCGATCGTCGCAGGTGATAAGGTTAATCCTGATGCAGCCGAAGATAAACGGGCATTGAAACTGGCGCGTTCTTTCCCGGGCATGAAAGGCATGGACCTGGCGCGCGAAGTCACTACCCGGAAAATTTACTCATGGTCTGAAGGCAGTTGGGACCTGGACAGGCTGCAGTGGAATAAAGTGGCGCCCAGGCGGCACGTCGTCGCCTACGATTTCGGTGTAAAGCGCAACATTCTTCGCATGTTGGCAGACCGGGGATGCCGTATTACCGTCGTTCCGGCAACAACAGCGGCGGATGAGGTGATGGCCCTGCAGCCGGATGGCGTGTTCCTGTCAAACGGCCCCGGTGACCCTGAACCCTGTGAATATGCAATCAGGTCGATTCGCGAATTGATTACCCGGAAGGTGCCCCTGTTTGGAATTTGTCTTGGCTACCAGTTGCTGGGCCTGGCTGCCGGCGCAAAAACCGTAAAAATGAAGTTCGGCCACCACGGCGCCAATCACCCCGTACAGCATCTGGCAAGCGGCAAGGTCATGATCACCAGCCAAAATCACGGTTTTACAATCGATGAGAGCAGCCTGCCTAAAAACGTCAGGCTCACCCACCGGTCCCTGTTTGACAATTCCCTCCAGGGCATCGAACTGACCAACGCACCGGCCTTCGGCTTCCAGGGCCACCCCGAAGCCAGCCCCGGCCCCCACGACATCTCCGACCTGTTCGACCGCTTCGTTGAAGCCATGGAATCCGCCAAGTCATCGGATAACGTAACGGTGTTGCGCGAGGCCTGAATGCAGGAGGTTAAATGTAGGAAATCATAGCTGATTAACGTAGGAATTTTTTCCGCTAAGGACGCTAAAGACGCAAAGGAATTGATATTTATGGTGTCCCTCGGCCATTGTGGTCTTTAATTTCAAAGAGAGGGGGCAGCAATGAATTTATCGGGCCAAGTTATTGGGTGCGCAATTGAAGTGCATCGGGCATTGGGAACTGGATTTTTGGAGTCCGTTTATGACAACGCACTGGCGATTGAGTTGGCAAGGAACAACATTGATTACAAAAGGCAATTTCAAATTGCTGTCACATACAAAAATCGCCCTGTTGGGCGCTTTATAGCGGACTATTTAGTGGACAACATGTTAATCCTTGAATTGAAAGCAAGTGATAAGCTGAATTCGAATGCTCAGGCTCAAGTTCTGAATTACTTGAAAGCCACTGGTTTACAAGTTGGACTTATCTTCAATTTTGGTCGTACGAAGCTCGAAATAAAACGACTGGTCCTGAATCTTGAAATCGAAAAATCAATTTAGGTCTTAGCGTCTTTGGCGTCTTTAGCGGAAAAATCATATGCCGAAAAGAACCGACATTAAAAGCATACTGATCATCGGCTCCGGGCCGATTGTGATTGGTCAGGCTTGCGAGTTTGATTACTCGGGAGCACAAGCCTGCAAGGCACTTCGGGAAGAGGGTTACCGGGTCATTCTGGTCAATTCAAATCCCGCGACGATCATGACAGATCCCGAAACGGCGGATGCGATATACATCGAGCCGATTGAATGGCGGACCGTGGCGCAGATCATCGCCAATGAAAGGCCGGACGCTTTATTGCCGACCATGGGCGGGCAGACGGCGCTGAACTGTGCTCTGGACCTGGTGCGTGAAGGCGTACTGGAGAAATTCGGTGTCGAGATGATCGGTGCTTCGCGTGAGGCGATCGACATGGCGGAGGACCGCGAGCAGTTTCGCGAGGCCATGCTGGAAATTGGCATGGAGGTGCCTGCAGCTGTGATCGCCCACAGCATGGAAGAAGCGCTGCAACAGCAGGATTCCATTGGATTCCCCACCATTATCCGGCCCTCATTCACGATGGGTGGCTCCGGTGGCGGTATTGCCTACAATCGCGAGGAATTCGAGGACATCGTCAGCCGTGGCCTGGAATTGTCACCGACTTGCGAGGTCCTGTTGGAAGAATCCGTGCTGGGCTGGAAAGAGTTCGAAATGGAGGTGGTGCGTGACCGCCAGGACAACTGCATCATCATCTGTTGCATCGAGAACATTGATCCGATGGGTATACACACCGGTGATTCCATTACGGTGGCCCCAGCCCAGACCCTGACGGACAAGGAATACCAGCGCCTGCGTGACGCATCGATCGCCATATTGCGCAAAATCGGCGTGGATACCGGTGGCTCCAATGTCCAGTTTGCCATTAACCCCGACGATGGGCGTATCGTGATCATCGAGATGAACCCCCGGGTGTCGCGTTCATCGGCCCTCGCTTCCAAGGCCACGGGTTTTCCAATCGCCAAGGTTGCTGCAAAGCTGGCGGTGGGCTTCACGCTGGATGAATTGCGCAACGAGATCACCGGAGGAGCCACGCCGGCTTCATTCGAACCGACCATCGACTATGTCGTTACCAAGATTCCCCGTTTCGCTTTTGAGAAATTTCCCGCTGCCAATGCCACCTTGACCATCCAGATGAAGTCGGTGGGTGAAGCCATGGCCATTGGCCGGACCTTCCAGGAGTCAATACAAAAAGCACTGCGCAGCCTGGAAACCGGGCGCGATGGATTCAATGAAATTCTGCAGGGTGACGAACCGGAAACACGCCAGGCCAACCTGCAACGCGAACTGCGTGAAGCAGGAGCCGAACGAATTCTCTATGTGGCTGATGCATTTCGTGAGGGTGTCAGTATTGATGACGTTCACGAGATGACGCGGATCGACCCCTGGTTCCTGGCCCAGATCGAAGACTTGGTGCGCAGCGAGGAGAATATCCGCGGCTGTACGCTGGAATCCTTGCACCGGGAGCAGTTGTGGAATCTTAAACGCAAGGGTTTCTCGGACAGCAGGATCGCCACGCTGGTAAATGAGCCCGAATCACGCGTCAGGGAGTTTCGTCATGCACTGGGAATTCGCCCCGTCTACAAGCGAGTCGACACCTGTGCGGCAGAATTCGCGACATCGACGGCCTATCTGTACTCCACTTACGAGGAGGAATGCGAAGCGGAGCCTACTGAGCGCAAAAAAATCATCGTGTTGGGAGGTGGCCCGAACCGGATCGGGCAGGGGATTGAATTCGACTATTGCTGTGTGCACGCGGCGCTGGCGCTGCGCGAGGATGGCTATGAGACCATCATGGTCAATTGCAATCCCGAAACCGTCTCCACCGACTACGATATTTCCGACCGGCTCTATTTCGAGCCACTGACGCTGGAAGATGTATTGGAAATTGTGCACAAGGAGTCTCCCACCGGCGTCATCGTGCAGTTTGGCGGACAGACGCCGCTGAAACTGGCGCGGCACCTTGAAGCTGCCAATGTTCCGATTATTGGCACCACGCCGGATTCCATCGACTTGGCGGAAGACCGGCAGCGGTTCCAGCAGCTGATCGACCGCATCGGACTGAAGCAGCCCCCGAACCGGACCGCGACCGGCGTGGAGGAGGCTGTGGGCTTGGCACAGGAGATTGGTTATCCACTGGTGGTGCGCCCATCCTATGTGCTGGGTGGCCGTGCCATGGATATTGTTCATGGTGAGGACGAGTTGCGGCGTTATATGCACGAAGCGGTACAGGTATCATACGACTCGCCGGTCCTTCTTGACCGCTTTTTGGATCACGCCAGGGAAGTCGATGTGGATGCCATCTGCGATGGTGAAGATGTGCTGATTGGCGGCATGATGGAGCATATCGAGCAAGCCGGCGTGCATTCGGGCGATTCCGCCTGTTCCATTCCCCCTTATTCCCTGTCCCGCGAGGTCCAGGACGAGATGCGCCAGCAAATGCGCCTGATGGCACTGGAGTTGGGTGTGGTCGGCTTGATGAATGCCCAGTTTGCCGTGCGCAAGGATGAGGTCTTCGTGCTTGAAGTCAATCCCCGTGCTTCGCGTACCGTACCCTTTGTGTCGAAGGCGACCTCGCTACCGCTCGCCAGAATTGCGGCCAAGGTAATGGTTGGTAAAACACTTAAAGAACAGGGATATACAAAGGAAATAATACCTAATTTCTATTCAATTAAAGAAGCGGTCTTTCCGTTCATTAAGTTCCCCGGCGTGGACCCGATCCTGGGACCGGAAATGCGCTCCACGGGCGAAGTGATGGGTATAGGCTGGAGCTTCGGGGGCGCCCGGGCCAAGTCCATGAAAGCCGCCGGTTACGGACTGCCACACCCCGGAAAAGCCTTCTTGAGCGTTCGGGATGCCGACAAGGAAGGCCTGATCCCAATTGCCAGAGAGCTGATTGGCCGCGGCTACCATTTGGTTGCTACAGCGGGTACGGCCACGTTCCTGAATGGCCATTCCATCGAATGCGCAGCGGTTAACAAAGTGATGGAAGGGCGCCCGCACGTGGTGGACCTGATCAAGAACGATGAAATCAACTTCATCGTCAATACCACCGAAGGGGCCCAGGCCATTGCAGACTCATTCTCAATCCGCCGCGAGGCCCTGCAGCATAAAATAAGCTACACGACAACCATTGCCGGTGGCAGCGCCACCCTTCGTGCACTCGATCACGAAGAAGATTACACGGTGCACAGCCTGCAGCAACTCCATAAGGGGTTGGAGGCTTAAGGTACTCCTTGAAGGAGTATTGGGAAAAGACATGACAAGAGATCCATTGACCAAAGAGGGCGCAGAGCGCTTGCGTGAAGAATTGGCACGGCTGAAAAAAGTAGACCGGCCGAAAATCATCGCAGCGATTGCCGAGGCGCGCGCTCATGGCGATCTGAAGGAGAATGCCGAATATCATGCTGCCCGGGAGCAGCAGAGCTTTAC